>NZ_BSWS01000002.1:0-147159 GCF_030270165.1 Helicobacter sp. NHP22-001
TATGTCCAAGGCAAATTTAATGAATTTATATATCTTACCCTCACTATCAAAAACGGGATTGTAGCTGGCCTCCAAATAAACTGCCTTGCCCGTTTTTGTAACGCGCTTAAAAGTCCCTCGTTTGAACTCCCCCGACTTTAAATGTCGCCAAAACTCGGTGTATTGTGGGGTTTTGACAAACTCGGGGTCGCAAAACATGGAATGGTGCTTACCTTTGATTTCTTCTAAGGTATAGCCCATGAGATGAAGAAAGTTATCGTTGGCTGTGATCACTTTACCTTCTGTATCAAATTCAATGAGGGCTAGAGATCGGCTGATGGCGTTGTAGATCGCACGCAATTCACGATTTTCTTTGGTGAGCGTGGTGATTTGTTCTGTGAGTTCTGTATTTTTAGTTTTTTTGCTAGCAGAAGAGGCGAATAACATTATTTAGTCCTTATTCAAAAACCTTAAGAAAGCCTAGGGGTTCTCGGGTTTGGGCAAGAAATAGGAAAAGCACAAAAAGCACACCGAAAGGCAAAAGCACCACCAAAAAAGGATAATGGTGGCAAGCTACCCCTACATCTCCGTCTGTGTTGCCCAAATTCCAAGCAATCCATGCAACCCCCTATATCTCAATAATGCAAAAAGCCATTCATTGTAACATATTTTTAAATCATGTTAAAATGACACCAAAGCTTTTGGAGAGAACTTTGAAATTCTTGAGTCGTGAGTGTTTTTTAACACTTTTTTACTCCGGTAAATTCCCTAAGGGACCGGGCACAGCGGGGAGTGTGGTTGCTCTGTTTTTGGGTCTACCTATCTTGTATTTATCAGCTAACACACTTTTTTTGTGTGCCCTTTTAATTGGGCTTATCGCCATTAAGCAGATTGACATTTATGAAGCCCAAACGAATAGCCATGATGATAAACAAATTGTGATCGATGAATTGGTGGGGATGTGGATGGCGATGGCGATTGCTGGGCTTAGTTGGTTGGGTGTGATTGCTAGTTTTGTGTTTTTCCGCCTCTTTGACATTTACAAGCCCTCTTTGATTGGCAAAATTGATAGAGATGTTAAAGGCGGGCTTGGCGTGGTGGGTGATGATGCTTTAGCGGGGATTTGTGGTGGGTTTTGCGCTTTGTTGCTCGCCCATTTATTTTGATAAGAGTTGTATAGTCGCATCTTCTAAAATCCCCATCCACCCCTAATTTTTAGAATGGAAGAGATGTTCATTTTGTTACATTGATAGCGTTGTAGGTCTTGCCTGTGCCTGGAGGTCCATAAAGGATTATATTTAAGGGGACATGCGGAAGTTTGCATGTGCTGTTTCTCTTATGTTGGCTCTTGTGTGGGGGTTGTTTGCTAGAGAGTGGATAGATTATCCATTGGTTTAAAACACTCTTGGGGGATTTCGTTAAAGAAATCCACTAACTTCAAAAAATAGTTTGTGATTTTTTCTAAGTCAGTTTCTAGATCAGGATAGATTTCGTATTTATTTCTGAGGTCTTTTCTGGAGTTTTTTCCAAAGAATTTCTCATATGCTAGACACTTTTCGCACCTTTCTGACTCAGTTTTATTTGTAGCCCTACCCATAGAAAGATGAAAACCATCTTTGGAATTAGGCACACCTCTCACTAAGGTGTCAAGCCAATAATAGGCAAACCAAATATAAAACCCCCGACTCCGTGCTAACTTGGTTCTATTAACAAGATGTTCCTTTAAAATATCTTTGCGACAAAAAACGATCGCAGGTCTAAACCCTTTTTTGGGATTGAGATTCTTCTTGCCAGCACCCGATAGCCAGCCCTGCCCAAATCTCACATTGCATTCATAGTCAATATCATTTAGAAGATAGTTAAAATTTTCTTCTAAGTCGGTTGTTACCATGCCTTTCGTGGTGCGATCTCCGCTGGCTATTTTTGCATCCATGCGCCTCACAAACTCTCGCAACAACCCCTGAAACGCTTGTCTTTGCTCTTGATTCCAAATTACTTTTGCTATGATAATCCTCCATTGCAAAAACATAACCCACTAACCTGGGATTTTCTAAAGGGTTCGTTAGGTTAGCTCGTTGATTCTAATAAGTTATAACTAATCTTCTCCAAATTGTTTTCTAAATAATGGGAGTATTTGAGTCATATATTCATAAGTCCAGCCTACATGCAAGGGTCTCATAAACTAGCTTGGTTAACCTAAATCGAGCAATGGCAAAAAAGTGCCTTTGGGTTCTGTGTAGCATGGGGTTTTGGGCGGCGATGCTCAATCCATAAATGTAACCCACCACTTCCTAGTGCCGCCCCCAGCATGCCGTTTACTAGAGTGTATCAAATGCACCCAAGCCTATATAGGTTGACTGGCTTAGTCTAGCGCATTATACCATCACGAGCGATAAAGGAAGTTTGCAAGACAGGCTGCCGCACAATACCTAGACTCTCTTTATTTATGCCTTGGGCAAACTTTTGTTCCATGCTAGATATTCTCATCTCTTCTTTATAATGAAAAGGCGGATTTGTTCTATGTACCAACCTAGCACTCGCCACCATTACTTCCCGATACCATGCTGGATATTTTAGTAGATAAGACTATCACAACCAAAAAACATATCATCCATACATTCAACACCAGAGACATCCCACTCATCCAAAGGTTGGTTGAAGGATGTACAACCAGAAAACATGCCATTCATATCCAACACCTTTGAAACATTCCATTTGTCTAATGGCTGATTAAAGGCCTTACAGCCCTTGAACATACTACCCATATCTGTTACATTAGACACATTCCATTTATCTAATGCTTGGTTGAATGCTGCGCAGTTGAAAAACATCCCTTGCATATCCCACACCTTAGAAACATTCCACCTGTCTAAAGGCTGATCAAAGGATGCACAACCAAAAAACATTTTTCCCATCTTCCTTACATTGGACACCTTCCAGTCATTTAAAGGTTGATTGAAAGCTATGCAACCATCAAACATCTCCCGCATATCCCACACCTTGGAGACATTCCATTTGTCCAAAGATTGGTTAAAGGCTATGCACCCTTTGAACATACCATTCATATTCCTTGCTCTAGAAACATTCCAATTATCCAAAGGCTGATTAAAAACGACACAGCGATAGAACATTCTATACATGTTCTCCGCCTTAGAAACATTCCAGCCATTTAATGGTTGGTTAAAAACTATGCAGTGAGCAAACATCCATTCCATATCTGTTGCACTACAAGCATTCCAGTGATCTAAAGATTGGTTAAAACTTTTGCAACAATAAAACATACCACACATATCCTCCACATTGGATACATCCCATCTATCTAATGGTTGGTTGAAGACCACGCAATTTTCAAACATACTTTCCATATCTCTCACATTAGACACATTCCAACTATTGAGTGGTTTGTTGAAGGCTGTGCAATTTTCAAACATACCCCCCATATCTTTTACACTAGACACATCCCAACTATCCAAAGATTGATTAAAAGATGTGCAACCACAAAACATTTTTTCCATATTCTCTACCCTAGACACATCCCATTTATCTAAGGATTGATTAAAGACTTTGCAACTAGAAAACATATCTCCCATATCTTTTACACTAGACACATTCCACCTATTGAGTGGTTGATTAAAGGCTGTGCAGTCTTTAAACATCCACCTCATATCTTTTACACTAGACACATCCCACTTATCCAAGGGTTGGTTAAAAACTTTGCAATCACGAAACATGCCATACATATCCGCCACATTAGACACATTCCAACTATTGAGTGGTTGATTGAAAGTTGTGCAGCAAGCAAACATGTCACTCATATCCACCACACTAGAAACATCCCATTGATCTAGGGGCTGATTGAAGTGCCCACAACCGACGAACATCCATCCCATATTTTTCACACCAGACACATTCCAACTGTTGAGCGGTTTGTTAAAAACTCTACACCCAGAAAACATCCCACTCATATTTTTCACACTAGAAACATTCCAGTTGTCTAAGGGTCGGTTGAAAACCCTGCACCCAGCAAACATACTTCCCATATTCTCCACTCTAGACACATCCCACTTATCTAGGGGTTGATTGAAAGACGAGCAACCATCAAAAATCCCCAGCATATCCACCACATGAGAGACATTCCAACTATTAAGTGGTTGATTAAAAGACCAGCAACCACTAAACATCTCTCGCATATTCTCCACCCTAGAAACATCCCATTTATCCAAAGGTTGGTTAAACTTTTCACACCTACTAAACATCTCCCTCATATTCACTACACTAGACACATCCCAATCATTAAGCGGTTGATTAAAACTCTCACACTTGTAAAACATGCTCTCCATGTTTGTTACCTTGGATACATCCCAAGTTTCTAACCCTTTAAAATTTTTTCTTTCTGAACGATAAAACAATCGGCTTAAGTCTGTCAAATCTCCAATATCGATTTCAGCTAGGTGAATCTTTTTATTTTCTACTAATTTTTGAAGCTCTTCTTTACTTTTAGGGAAGTATTTTCTTTCATGGGTTTGTGTTTTCAAGTGAGTCCTTTATGATATTTTTAAATAAAAGCACATAAGCACATAGAATATTTGTAAATACACTTAATTTCCCCACGGATCGCAAGATTTTTTAAGGTATTCAAACGCCTTTAAAAGGTCAGGTGCAACGCCCAAACCCTTCTCATACATTTGACTTAGCCGATAGCAAGCTTTGCTAAAAGGATCGCGAGTCCTCACAAAGTGGGTCCACTTATATTCGGTAGCCACTTTGGTGTAATATGCAAAAGCCCTAGCATAATCCTTAGCCACACCCCTACCCTCAAAATATAAGTCTGCTAGTCCGCAACACGCATTATAATAATCCCAATTATCTTTCCTAAATTCTACTGCCTTTTGGTAATACTCTAGGGCTTTTTTATCATCTTGCACACACCCTCGACCCTCAGCATACATTTTGGCGACACACCCATAAAGACTTGTATCGCCTAATTCAATCGCCTTGAGATACCACTTTAACACAAAGCCATCTCCATAGCGCCAGCCTGAAAATGCCAACCACCTAGAAGCCCTCATCCCTAAGACTCCCCTCGATAAATCAGCGACTCTTTGAAGATAGGCTGTGGCCTTAGGGCGGTCTTTGAGCTTATCTGTGCAATAGCTTAGGTAGGTTCTAGCGATTCTAGCGCAAATATCTGCCCTTCCTAGCTTGGTTTTGCCTATTTGAATGGCTTTTTTATAATAGTCTTCAGCATTCCCAACATACTCACGCTCCTGAACGCTACTCCGACATATTTTTGCCAATTCCAAATAAGCATCTACAGAGCCCATTTCAATAGCCTTGTGGTAGTATGCTAAGGCTCTTTTTACATCCCTAGACACCCCACTAGCATTCCAGTAAATCTTAGCCAGCACTTCATAGGCCTCTGCATTCCCTAGTTTTGCGCTTTTTTCATAATATTTTAGAGCTTTGGTGCGGTTAGGGTCTCCACTCCGTAATTCTAGGGGAGAATCCTGCCCATAGATCATGCCCATTTCAAAGTAGCTTTCTGTATCGCCTAGTTTGGCACTCTTTTCATAATACTTTAAGGCTTCTTCAAGCATACCCCCTTGGTGTGCTTTTGCAGCTTTTAAAAAATAGACATCAGATTTTCTAGGAAAGGTCATCAAGCTATGGCAATGTCCCCCCACTTTAAACGCATCTAAGTGTAAATCATTGAGCAACGCCGCTAATCTTAAAAAGAGTCTTTCATACTGGGAGTCATCCAAGTGGTATCTGGCTTTATTGCCCTTAAAAAGTTTTTTAAATGCGGGGCATTTTTGCGCTTCTTTGAGATTTTGTGCCCCACAAGTGATCAAAAAGGAAGATTTGTATTTGCCCTCTTTGAAAGACGCAAAGCATAGGTAAAAACCATGTTGGCTATTTAATTTAGTCGTGTTGACTAGACCCTTTTGCAAGAGAGTTTTAGGGGCAAAGATAAGCGCACGCTCTACCTCTTCTACTCCCTTTTGGCTTAGAATTTTAAGTGGCGTGATGTGCAATGCACACACATACCCAATGCCTTTTAAGAGTGTGTTTAATTTTTGGGCGATTGTGATTTCTTCTCCCACATGCCCAAAGTTGCTTAGGTATTTGTCTAGGACTGCCGCCTCTGGGCCACTCCATTGAATCCGCTCAATCATGAAAATTCCTTAAATGGTATATTCTTTAAAAAAGCCATGCAAGCACAGGTAGACTTTCTCTGTGCACGTTTCAATATCATTATGAAACCAATTGCTTTTAGTGAGTTTGGAAGATGAAAAAATCTTGGAGCGTCTTTTGGTAATGCGCTTAATTGTGTATTGCGTGCAAAGATAGACATTTTCCCACAATTATCCACACTTACACGACCCACCATGCATAGCCTCCTTGGTAAGAGTGGACTACAAATTTATTTTTAGACAAATGGCTTAAAATATCCATTTGGATAGTTTGCACATCTAACTTAGTCGCCACAATGACCTCCATAAAACAAGGTAGTTCGGTCTAGCGTATTTTTTTTAATGGATAGTTAATAGGATTAGCTAAGCCACCCTAAAATCTTCTTTCTAATATATTTTGAGGAATATAAAACTAGGATTCGTGTAAATTAGGAAATGTTTAGGATATGAAGTGCTATACTAAATTGGATCTGCTCCAAAGATGGCCACATCACTAAATGAAGTCGCTCAATTTGGGCTTTAAATAACGGAAAGGGTGGTCGCCCCGATTTTATTAAAGGAAATAAGGTGAAATAAAGTTTGACTACCAAGGCATTGCTAATATTTTCGCGCTGTTTTGAAGTTGCATACGCTGATAAGAGGATAGAAAAATTACAAAAAAATAACATGAATTTGAGTTAGACATTACTAAGAGACAACTACAGAAAGACAGCGGTAATATTTGGCTGAAAAAACTCAGAATACCTGAAAAAGACAACAAAATTTCCACAGAAATCCAAAAAGAAATCCAAGGTATTTAGCAACAGCTTGAAGTGCACCAAAAAAGTAAGGTTCACATTATGACCTTGAACCATGTTTTGCAAATGCTCAAACAACAGAAAAAGCTTGTGGAAACCTACAAAAATAATTTATTTAAAGATCTTGTGCAAAAACCACCAACACCCAATTCTCTGAGTATCACCGGTCTATTATCCGCTATTTACAGCGTGCTCTATCTCCATGACCTTGAGTATAAACTTGCTATATAACCAATATTTCAAACACTATTAAAAACATTATATATTATTTAAAATTGTATTTAATACTACTTAAAATTATTTGACACAACCCCTACTTATGATAACCCCCACCCCTTTCATCTCCGCCTTTTTCTTTCCACTCTTTGAGTATCTGCTCCGCTCTTTCCTTATGCATGCGGACAGAGCTATCTATGCTGTATAAGATTGTGCTAGCTTGATTATTGCCATTTGCTGTTTCTAAATTGTCAAAAGACAAAGGTTAAGGCTTTGGATTAGCTCATTGTCTATTGTCTGTTGTCTTTCTAGGTGTTGTCTTTAACCTTTTTAACATCTGTCAAGTCTTTAACTAAATCCTTGCCCTTGTCTATCATCTTTTCAAAGAAACCCCGATGATAAAGCTTTGTAACCCACGGCCTTGCTTTTTCTAAGGGTTCATTAGTGTAACGGGCAATGTTTGCCTCCCTTTCTAAGACTTGCTCTTGACTCAAACACTTGGCTCTCTCTTCCTCCTTCATCACCGCCCAAACTCTAGACAATCAGCAAGAAAAGCACTAAAATTTGGAGTGAATATTGGCTCGGTTGGTTCAGTGTCACGCTGATTTAGGCACTCAAGCCCCCGAGGTCTTTGCGGAGTTTCTTGTGTCAAACGAATGTGATCAATCTTCTAGCGATTCCTCTACCACTCAAGATTTCGATGTTTTCCTACCCAAAAAAAAACAGCAGTTTTAGTAGACTTAAGTTTTTTTCTTAAGGTGTACTACCCTGGTTCTAAGAAGTATCTTGAGCCTAGCAGTTTAGCCGAAGAGATCAAGCATATGTCCTTAAAACACTGCACAACTCTAAAGACTATCTCTTCCGTGTTTTTGTCTATGATTGTGCGCCGATTACTGGGAGGGTGCAAAGGCCAAAGAGCAAGAAACAATTTCCCTTAGACCAAAGCGATGTAGCTCAGTTTAGAACGGAGCTTTTAAAGATACTCAACACAAAGTCTTATTTTACCGTTAGGTTGGGAGAGATTAGGCTTGATAAGAAGAATCCATAGATATTAAAACCTCAAGTCTTGTTTGATATTCTATCCAACAAAAAGTCTATACAAGATTTGACAGATGAAGATTTTCAGTTGAACTTACGGCAAAAGGGGTAGACATGAAGATAGGTCCAGACATTGCCTCTCTTGCCATTAAAAAGCAGGTTGAAAAGATCGTTTTGGTTGCCAATGACAGTGACTTTGTCCCTGCCATCAAATTTGCTAAACGAGAAGGGGTTATTGTTCAGTTGGATTCTTTGAAACAACACACTTGAAACAACACACTCCAGAAGATTTATCAAAACATGTCGATCTTCTGCACTCCGTCTATTCATTGGATAGTTTATAAAATACTTTGTTCTAGGAACTAGGAACTTGTAAGTACTTTTAAACACCAAAAAACACCCTTTTGTATAGGTCAAATATAGGTCAAAGACTGAGGGGGAAGTATCTTTAAGGTGAGTTGAATGCCATCTACACTAAATGGCTCACTCGCCTTAAAAGTCCAAGTAGAAGTGGATCCTGACCCCTGCCAAGGATAGACCAGCCACACGCTCACACGCCGTTGTTTACCTATTAATTCAACAGAAGCGTATTTACTTGCATACGCCCACATTTGGTAAAGGTCAGCTTGGTCAATATCTTGTTGCTTCTTAATGACTTTCCATTTAGTGTCTAAAATCAAAACTTCTTTTTTGTTTCTAAGTACAACATCGGGATGCATTTCAAAGCAATTTTGAGAGTTTTCATCTTTTGCGAGATATCTGCTTTGTTCTTGCAAACTCACATCATAGTCTCTTAAACTCCTTTACAACCAAACCCCTACAAAAGACTCAAAAAGCCTTTCCATAGGGAATAATAGCGCATAGGCTCGATTAGAACCGCTATAAGGCATTAAAGACTTTTTGCGCAAGAAAAGATTGCACCACATCAAAAGATTCTTATACTCTTTAAAACGGCTTGCATGCGTACTTTTAGCAAAATCCGCATCTATATTTTTGCTAGTGCTTATTTCATCAAAAACAAAACGCACGGCATTTAGTTTTTCTTGTGTTTGAGGACTTAACGCTAGAGTTTTGAGAGTTTCAAGTGTAGATTTGATCAAGCGATTAGGGGCGACATCTAGGCTATATTCATCACTTGTTGTGTAAAAGCGTTCTTCATGGACTAAATTAGTCTTAAGATGACTAGAAAACTCTAACTTACCTTTAAGATAATGACGATTTTCTGAGACACTCAAATAATCCCGTTTTAATCCACGCTTAATGAGCTCCATACATTCATCTAAAAACATGCAAACAAAGACATCTAGTATAGGTAAATGCGCACTGTCAAGCTGAGAAAAGTGGGTTTGCTTAAAGGACATATCTTTAAGAGTAGACAAGCAATTGTAAAGAATTTGTTTGGCATAGCAAATAGGGCAAGAAGGCTCTTTTAAAGGTTTTGGGTTAGTTTGTGGCTTTATAAATTCTCTTGCATACTCTTGAAACTTTGAGTGATCGAGCATGGAAATTTTTTTGTCGCAACTAGTATGTCTCTCTAAATCATGTTCATCATACTCGCAAACTTTGGGCAAAATTTCTACGTAAAAACCTTCAACTTGGATCAAACCCACATAATTTTGGGTTTTTAGGGTATCTGAATCTTCAAATTTTAACAACTCTTTATTGGCCTTAGCAAATTCTTTTAAGGCTTCCCATATGCCTTGGGCTTTGTCTTTTTCTTGTAGCGGTAAACGACTTATGACTTTTTGTTTTCCAAAGTTAGCATGCTCTGTTAGATGGAGTGTAGGTGGAATTAACATAGATCACTCACTAAAATGCAGAGTAGAATTATTTCTCTTTTCTATTTTTGTCCCATGCCTTATCATTGTAGATCTTTTTGAAGCAATTAACCTCCCATTCATCACATTTATCATTTGTAATCCGATAGATCTTTTTGTTAGGATCGACAAGATTTTTAAGAGAATTTTTAAGACTTGTATCTCTTAAATCTTCATCCTCCTCACTTGCATCTTGCATTGTTTCACTCACAAGCATACCATTATCATTAAGCACCGCCTTGATCTTGGCGTAATCATCGTAAAAATACTCTTGCAAGAGCGGGATAATCTTGTTTTTAAAGCAGTCTTGCAAATCCTTTAATGTTTCTAGTTCTGAAAAGTACGCATGCCCAATGGTGTGTTCGCGATCGAGCAAAAATTCTATACGTTTATTCATTGCCTTCAAGAGTCTTGATAGATCGATGCCTGTATCCTCGTCCTTATCCTTAATGTGGCGATCTTTGAGAGACTCGGGTTCTGGCATTACCTCTTCAAAGGTGAATCTACGGCGCAAAGCAGTGTCTAATAGAGCAATGCTTCGATCGGCGGTGTTCATTGTACCAATGATATAGAGATTCTTAGGCACATTAAAAAACTCCTGACTATAGGGCAAGACAACTCCTAAGGCTTCGCTATTACCTGCGCGTTTGTCAGGCTCTATTAGCGTAATAAGCTCTCCAAAAATCTTAGAGATATTGCCCCGATTGATTTCATCAATGATGAGAACATAGGTTTTGGGACAATACCAGGATTGCTCAAATTCCCAAATTTTGCGATAGAGCATAAAGTAGTACTTGGCATGTTCAGCCTCTTTTAGGTTCGCACCGTTTTTAAAATCACTGTAATTTCCTTTTACCATTTTAACCCACTCATCTAATGCTAGCGATAGATTATTTTCAAGATCCACTAAAAGTGAAGCTTCCAAACCAAAACTTCTAACCACCACCTTATTGTCACTGTCGAAAAAAAATTCCTGTTTCTTGTCAATCATCCGTTGCATAAAAGTATTAAAATCGCAGATCAAGTGATCTAGATAATCTTCCCAGCTAATTTCCCGAGTGCCCTGCTTGTTTTGCATCTGAACTCTACCATAATTCTTCCATGCTCTATTGCAGACCTGTTTAAACACTCCCTCTTGAACGCTGTAGGTAACCTCACCTGTCTTTTTAGAATCCATGCTGGGTTTGATACCCTCCACAAATTCCTCATAACCATAGCTCTGATGGAAAGTAATAAAACTAATTTGTCCCTCCTGCTTATAATAATCAAACAAGACTTTTGCGCGGGTTCTTTCATCTTTTGGGATCGGTTTTTTTAATTCTTGAAGCTTCGCTGTGATTTCTTGATCATTTGCAAAACCCAAAATTTCTAGTGTCTTATTGATGGTGCGATAGGTTTTACCTGTACCCGGAGGACCATAAAGGATTTGATTGAGTGGGTACTTTTTAGAAACATCCATTTTTTTAAAATCTCCTTGAGGAATTGTATTAAATCGATTGACAAAATTTAAAAAATCTCTAGTGATTTGCTCTAAGGAACCCTCCAAAGAATTTTCTAAGTCAGGATCAGGATAGGTTTTTGCGTTCCACCCCATCTTTAAAGTTGCTGCACATTTTGCATTTTCAGACTTACCAAATCCAAGAGAAAAGTTTGAATGCGTAGAAGTGATCTCACCTTTTTTTGGACATGGAAAATTATCCCCTACAAAGCCCCTCAAACGATCAAAGGACTCCGTTCTACCATCCTTCCATGTCAAACCATTTTCCCACAAGAACTTAAAACAAATCCACACGCCACCTGTCCCCTCACTATACCCCCCTTTGCGCTCCTCGAGTGGGACATTCCAGTTTGTAAAAAAAACCCTCTTAACTTTTATTAACAAAATCCTCACCAAAAATGTCCGTACGGCAAAAGGCAATCGCCACCTCACACGATGAGAAATGATCTGGAAGTTGTGGGCCTATTGCAAATATGCGAACTTCACATGTGTAACCCAAGTCCTATAAAAGCTTTTCTTTTTTCAACTCATTATTTAACCTACTGATTAGACAGTTTTTGAAAATATATAATGTATCTCATTGTTTGCCAACACACCACTAGCCCCCCTATCGCGTCCTTACACCTCGATTCCCACCACAAACTTCCACAACAATCTTTGAAACGCCCTTCTTTCCTCCTCGCTCCACTTTACTTTGTCCATACTGCTCCTTTATCACCCAAGTTAGTGCTATACCCTGCTCGATCCATTACACTCTATCCAATACGCAACCCTCGCACAGACAGACCGCCCAAATCACGCAACCGTAATGTGCTAAATCCATATTATTAACCATATCTAAATGGCACATTCTATGGTAGGGATGACCCGAAGTTACGCTTGTGGAGATTCCTCTAATTGGATTGTAACCAAGTATGGCTAAGTATTTAGATACAGCTAGATACAGCTAACAGCTAGTTATGGATCGTTGAAACAAGAAGCCCACCTCTCTTCAGTGGATGGATGATTCACTATTTGCTGATTGTGCACAACTCTAAGGATCGAGCCACACGCCCCTGATGCCCCAAATGGGTGTTTAGTTACAATGCACGCATGAAAATACAAACATCGAGCGAATTTAAAAAGTGGCTAAAAACCTCAAAGATTTAAACGGAAAAGGTGTACTTACACGCCGCATACAGAGCTTAAAAAAGAGCGGACACTTTGGTGATCATAAATACATTACGGGTTAAATCTTTGAAATGCGTATCCACACGGGTGCAAGTTACCGCTTGTATATGGATAAATGGGGCGATGTGTTGGTGATCTTGCTGTGGCGCACCGTACAGTGGCGCGCTTAAGGCGACAAAAGCACACAGCAAAAAGATATAATCAAGGCACAAAAATCTTAAAAGATTATCCATGTCCGTAACCTTTAAACCCTTTAATGCAGCCGAGCTCTTAGACTCCGATCAAGTGCGTTTAAGTCATCTTAGTGCCGTTTTAGAGGATGGCGACATGGCAGAACTTAAAGATACTTTAGCAGTCATTGTTGAGTCTATCGGATTGATCTAGCAAATTTGCTTTCTTCATGGCATTTTGATTTATTGTGCTAAGATGGGTTTGTTGTTTTAGAGGCTAAAGGATTCACTTGCAACAGGAACTAGCAAAACTCGGACAAAAAACAAGAACGCTCAAGCGTGCGTGTCGCTTAAACAAAAGTGTTTTGAAAGATGGGCTACTAGATTAGATGTTAAGCAAGAAGTTGAGGAATTGCACCAGGAGTTCGGCACTTTGTAGATGCACCTACTTGCTTAATGCAAGCCCTAGACCAACACTATAATACCCTAAAAGAAGATGATCTAGAACTGGAAAATGTGAAGATTCTAGACGCCGAAATTTTGAAGGATTGGAAAGCTGGAATGTACCCCATGTAAAAAACATGCAGGGGATATTTACGAGGCAATTTATTTTAACCATGCATTTTAGGCTGGGATGTGTCTAATGTGACAGATATGAGGGCGATATTTGTAGGTTGTGAAAGTCTTCCTGAGAATGCTAAGGGCGTTTTTATGAGTGCTGAAGATTGTTTTGACTTGGCTTTTAAATACGATAGATAAAGGTGTCCCCCAAGACTATGCCAAAGCCGCTGGGCTTTTCCAAAAAATTGTAAATTCAAATGAAGTAAATAATGAGTTAAAAAATGTGGTTCGCTCAGTATTAGAGGAGCTTGAAAATAGAGATTTAAGGGTATGCATGCCAAAACACCCAACCCCTCAAAACAACAAAGCCATCGTAGAGAGTGTTGTAAAAATGCTCCAAGTCGTCCAAAACCAAAAGCAAGCCCATTTTTGACAAACTACAGACATACTTCATAAATACGAACAAGTCTTTAAGAACAACGACAAAAACATGCAGGCCATGTTATGGGAGGATTTACAAGGCATGCTCGAACTACATAAAGCAAATAGCAACCCCAATAAAAGTGGCATGGCTATCCAAAAAGTCCTAGAAGTCATCGATGACCTCAATGGGAGGTATGATTTAGTAGTAGCAGTAAGCGACCCAAATGCCGAAAAGTGGGCTCGTGTTCTCAAAGAACAACAACAAAGGACAGAAGAACAAGAACGCTACGAAAACTTTTGGAATACATTATGAAGCGCTCCACACCAACCCAAAATGCCTCCGCAAAATTGTTGCCTATGTACCAAGCAAGATGATTAATTAACCATACACAAACTTATCTTTTAGCCTACAAAGCACTGTGCGTGTTGTGCAGTTATAAGAGTATTGTTGCTTCCCTTCGAAAACATTTTATGAGCACATACAAGGCAAATGTATAGAACAATAGATCATCTTTGAAGCTTGTGGTGTGGAGCTCTCCGATGATTTAAAAACCCTCATAGACAAGAGCTTAGAAGACCTAGATGCAAAAACAAATTTATCAAATGTCATAAATAAATCACCGCCTACTCAGCTGCTAAAACTATGGTCTAAATAGTCCACTACTACTTACCCCTGCGCTCTCTATGCACTCTTTGTGTCTAAATAATCCATCACTGTATCGTTACAAAATCATCACACAGCTTATTTTTTATTCATGCAAGATCTCTATTTAATGCCGACTTCTTTGCCCCTAGATGTCTGCCACCGATCTGATTAACGCCCCCTACTACTTCCACCCAAGACAAGCAACGCAAACAAGCCCAAACGAGGAAAAATCCTTACTATGACATGCTAAGGATTGACTAAAAACCCCCATAATTCCCAAATTACATCGTATAAGCTGGGTCTTGTTGCTGTGATTTTTTCCCCCTTATCTCTTTTAATACTGCCTATATCAGTGCAAAAAAATGAAATATCGAACTACATGATCTCAAAATATTTAGAAGTAAAACATCTTTTTAACATCTTGCCTTATGTAAATGCTAAAATTTACCCTTATCAGTCTCATAGATAAGATGCTCGCTATAACGATGATACTGTATTTTGGGATCTTACACATACACATAGAAATTTTGTTCTTTTCACTACTTCCTCAAAGGTAGTAAAATAAATATAATCTTGGGGAGGTATCCTTTTTATGCTTTTCCAAATCTATAAAGACCAATGATCCCCATTTCTTGTCTATATTTTTTTACATGCTATGACCCAGAGTTTAGGATACCAGAGTAGTGAATTCAAAAAAAAGCCTCCTGATTTTCTCTTTGGAGTGGAACCTAGGGGGTTCTCTTTAAGAATATCCAAGCAAACCTTGATTTTTATTGGCAATGGTGGCATTCAATGGAGCGATCAAAGATGCTTTTGTCCTCTAGGTGGGGGCTTTGGGTGCGTAGGTAGTAAGTGGATTTTAAACCCAGCTTCCACGCTAGGTGGTAGATTTCGTGCAAAAGCTTGCCATTGGCTTTATCGGGGCGTAAAAAGAGATTCAAACTCTGCCCTTGGTCGATCCACTTTTGGCGCACGGCGGCTAGGCGGATGATGTCTTTAGGGTCAATGTCGTAGGCTGAAGTGTAGTAATTCCAAGTGTCTAGGCTCAAGTTTGGCACGACTACGGGGATCATGCCACTTAAATTCTCTTCAAACCATTTCTTTTGGTAAATGGGCTCAATGGTTTGGGTCGTGCCCACTAGAATAGAGATCGAGCTGGTGGGGGCAACCGCCATCAAATAGCCATTTCTAAGGCCCTGTTTTTGCACCTGTGCTTTTAAGCTATCCCAATCGCAAGTGGGCTGACGGGGGGTGATTTCTAGGGCTTCTTTTTTGGCTTTATCCATTGGGAAAATGCCCTTGCTCCACGCCGAGCCTGCAAAGTGGGCGTAGCTGCCCCGCTCTTTAGCTAGCTTGCTGCTTGCCTTGATGCTCTCATAGCTGATTTTCTCCATCAAAGCGTCTATTTTAGCGGCGTGCTCTTTGCTCCCCCATGCTATTTGGGCTTGGGCGAGCATTTGCGCCTCGCCCATCACGCCAAGCCCGATAGCCCGGCTTTTTAGATTGGTTTTTTTGGCTTTAGCGGTGGGGTAGAAGTTCAAATCGATCACATTATCCAGCATACGCACGGCAATAGGCACAACCCGCTCAATGTCTGCTGGGGTGTTGATTTTGCTTAAATTTAAGCTAGCTAAATTACACACCGCAAGCGTGCCTTCTTCGGGCACTTTAGTCGCCATGAAAATTTGTTGCCCGTTGATCGAGTCGTTGCTGGTGAGTTTGTTTGCCCTTTTGCTAATGCCTGCATCGGTGCAAACAATCGCCTCTTCTTCAAAATACGCTCTATCGCCATTTTTAAAATCCACTTGCATTTTGTAGTGGCTGGAGCTGGTGTTTTGGTAAATCTCGGTGCAAAGATTAGACGAGCGGATGAGCCCAGCGTGGCCGTTTGAGTTGGCGTGATTGGCGTTGTCCTTAAAGCCTAAAAAGGGCAAACCGCTTTCAAAGTAGTTGGTTAAAATCTTTTTCCAAAGTGTGCGTGCATTGACTTTTTCTTTGCTGATATGGGGGTTTTGCTCGTAGGCGAGGTATTTTTCTTTAAATTTGTCCCCATAGCACTCGGTCAAATCCTTGCACGCATAGGGGTCAAAGAGAGTCCAAATTTCGTCCTTTTCTACCCTCTCCATGAATAAGTCGCAAATCCATAGGGCGGGGAAGAGATCGTGCGCGCGGCGGCGTTCATCTCCGCTGTTTTTGCGTAAGTCTATGAACTCCAAAACATCCATGTGCCAAATCTCTAAATACACAGAGATCGCCCCTTTTCTTGTGCCGAGTTGATCCACAGCGATCGCCACATCATTGACGATCTTTAAGAAAGGGATCACGCCTGCACTGGCACTTTTATGCCCGTCAATGTAGCTGCCTAAACAACGCACTTGGCTAAAGTCCCACCCGATCCCTCCGCCGTATTTAGAGAGCAAAGCCATGTCTTTATAGCTGTCAAAAATTCCCTCAATATTATCAGGGGTCGAGCCCACATAGCAAGAGCTTAATTGGTGGTTGGGGGTGCGGGCGTTGGCAAGCGTAGGCGTGGCACACATCATTTCAAAGCGGCTTAAAACCCCGTAAAACTCTAGGGCTTTTTCATTGGGGTTTTCTTCATTTTGTGCCAAGAACATGGCGATTGCCATGAACATGTGCTGGGGCAATTCGATCGGGTGGTTGTGCTCGTCTTTGAGTAAATAGCGATCGTGCAAGGTTTTAATGCCTAAATAGTTGAATTGCAGGTCGCGTTTTTTCTCGATCGCCTTGTCTAGCAAGTCCAAATCAAACTTTCCTTTAAAGCCCCGGACAATCCGCCCCTTACTCTCACCCAGCTCCAAATATTTTTTAAGGGGCAAGTAGCCTTGAAACCCGCTCACCTTTTCGTATAAATCCTCTAAGAACAGCCTAGCGGCGACAAAGCTCCAGTTAGGCGCGTCAATGTCGATCTTATCCACCGCCATGCGGATTAGGGCTTGCGTTGTATCTTGCGTGCTTAAGCTGTCCTTAAAGTAAAGTTCTGCCTCCATTTCTAGCTCACTAGAGTCGATCCCCTCTATGCCCTCTGTGGCTTTTTGTATGCTTTGGCGTATCTTGTCCATGTCTATCGATTCGGTGCGATCCGTGCGTTTAGTTGCTGTCATTTCCATAAATTGCCTTTAATCGGTCATTTTTTGACACGGCGGCGTGCCGTGGGGTCTAAAACTTTTTTGCGTATGCGTAAGTTTAAGGGGGTGATTTCTAGTAGCTCGTCTTCTTCGATCCACTCTAACGCCCTCTCTAGTGCCATTAGCCTTGGGGGGGTGAGCTTGATCGCGTCATCGCTCCCACTGGCACGCATGTTGGTTAGGTGTTTGGATTTAATGGGATTAACCTCTAAATCATTGTCTCGGCTGTGCTCGCCGATCACCATGCCGATATAGACTTTCGTTTGGGGGTTGATAAACAACACGCCTCGCTCTTGGATATTGAAAAGCGAAAAGGCGGTGGCATCGCCATTCTCCATACTCACCAACGCCCCATTCTTACGCGACTCCACGCCTCCACTAAAGGGGCGAAACTCTAGAAATGAGTGGTTCATCACGCCCTCGCCCTTCGTGTCGGTTAAAAATTCGCTGCGATAGCCTATAAGCCCTCTAGCCGGGATTTCAAACTCTAAACGGCTGTAGCCATCATTCATGGGGTTCATCGCCTTCATCTCTGCCTTACGCCGCCCTAATCTTTCAATGATCGCGCCGCTGAAGTCTTGGGGGGTGTCGATCACCAAATGCTCGAAGGGCTCTAATTTCACCCCATCTTGCACCTTAACGATCACTTCAGGGCGGGATATGCTAAACTCAAAGCCCTCACGGCGTAGATTCTCGGCTAAAACGGTGATTTGCAATTCCCCCCGTCCGCTCACTTTAAATTTCCCCTCGCCCATTTCCTCGCACTTCATGGCAATGTTGGTTTGCATTTCTTTAAGCAAGCGGTCTTTGAGTTTGTTGGCGGTTACATGCTTGCCCTCTGTGCCCGCCAGTGGGGAGTCGTTGATCGCAAACACCACGCTCATGGTGGGCTCTTCAAGGTGCATGGGATCGAGCGGTTGGGGATTGTTAGGATCAACCACGCTATCGCCCACATCCATCGCGTTAAAGCCAGCAATGGCGACAATGTCGCCCGCTTGTGCCTGCTCGATCTCCATTCTAGCTAAGCCCAAAAAGCCAATAAGTTTAGTGATCCGCCCGGTTTCTTTGCTTCCATCGCTCTTGCAAAGGGCAACCATGTCCCCTTTTTTGATCTGCCCGTTAAACACCCGTACAATGCCGATCTTGCCGACATAATTGTCGTAATCTAGGGTGAAAATTTGCATTTGTAGGGGGTTATTTACCTCCCCACTGGGTGCGCTCACATGGGATACAATCGTTTCAAACAGCGGTTCTAAGTTTTTCTTTTCATCGTTTAAGTCTTTAATGGCATAGCCATCTCTAGCCGCAGCATACACTACAGGGAAGTCTAACTGCTCATCGCTAGCCCCCATCGCCACGAATAAATCAAAGACTTCATCCACCACCCGGTCAGGCTCGGCGGCGGGCTTGTCGATTTTATTCACCACCACAATGGGGCAAATGCCAAAGCTTAATGCCTTTTTCACCACGAATTTGGTTTGGGGCATCACGCCTTCTTGCGCATCCACTAAGAGCAACACCCCATCGACCATTTTCAACACCCGCTCCACTTCGCCCCCAAAGTCGGCGTGTCCGGGGGTGTCTATAATGTTGATTTTGGTGTCTTTGTAGTGGATCGCAGTGTTTTTAGAAAGGATTGTGATTCCCCTCTCCCTCTCTAAATCGTTGCTGTCCATCATGCGTTCATCGACCTTGTCGTGCTCGCCAAAAGTCCCCGATTGGGTCAGCAAACCATCCACTAAAGTGGTCTTGCCATGGTCGACATGGGCGATGACAGCGATATTTCTAATCTCTTGCATCTAAGCCTCTTGGTTATGATAAATTTTTGGAGGGGCTAGTATAGCCAAACTTTACTTAGGGCAAACTCCCACGAAAATTTTAGTCTTTGTTGCGGAAAATAAATTTATCGATTTTAAAGAAAATGAACGCCCCGATCGTCTGCCCTAAAAAGAGATTGAGCCAAAGGGGGGTGTGCATCCACTCAAACAAGAGCATGAAGGGCAACATCACCACCGCTGAAACCATCCAACGCACCCAATAAATGAAAAATAAGCGGGTTTTATACTCTCCAAAAAGTTTCATGGCCTCTCCCAAAATAAAATTACAAAAGAATAGCAAAACCAGGTGTATCGTTGGTTAGCCCCCTCCCTTTAAGGGTTAGCGTTTTTGCAACAACTCTTGGATGCGTTGCCCGTAATGCGCGTCCGCCTTTTTAAAGTGCTCTAATTGGCGGCTAATGATGTCATTAGGCACACCCTGCATGGCATCGGCGACATTTTGGCAAGTGCGCTCTTGTTCGTCTTTTGGCATGAGTCTAAAGAGATTGCCGGGCTGGGTGTAGTAGTCGCTGTCGCAATCGCGGAAGTTGTAGGCATAGACCGCCATTTCATCGGTAAGTTTGGCTAGCTCCAACTTGGGCTCTTTGGCGTGGGGGGCTTCTTTATAGCCGGGCAGTGAGCTTGGCTCATAGTTACGCATTACGCCATAATGCCCGTTTGTCATAAAGCCATCTCGTGAAGAGGTGGCAAAGGGGCATTTGGGGGCATTCACGGGTAATTGGCTGTGGTTGATCCCTAGGCGGTAGCGCTGCGTATCCCCATAAGCAAAGAGCCGCCCTTGTAGCATCCGATCGGGGCTATAACCCACGCCCGGGATCACATGGGCGGGGTTGAAGGCGGATTGTTCCACTTCGGCAAAGTAGTTTTCAGGGTTTTTATTCAGCTCTAAAATCCCGACTTCAATGAGGGGGTAGTCCTTATGGCTCCACACCTTTGTAACATCAAAGGGGTGGAATTTGTAGTTTTTGGCATCGCTTTCTGGCATGATTTGCACACAAAAACGCCATTTGGGGAAGTCTTTATTTTCAATGGCTTCGAATAAATCCCTTTGGTGCGAATCCATGTCGTGCATGCGGATCTTTGCCGCCTCTTGGCTGGTTAAATTTTTAATCCCTTGTAAAGTTTTAAAGTGGAACTTCACCCAAAAGCGTTCATCTTTCTCGTTGATGAGGCTAAAGGTGTGGCTGCCATAGCCGTTCATGTGGCGGTAACTCCTAGGAATCCCCCGATCGCTCATTAGGATAGTTATTTGGTGCAAGCTCTCAGGCACTAGACTCCAAAAATCCCAAACCATAGTCGCGTCTTTTAAGTTGGTTTTGGGGTGGCGTTTTTGGGTGTGGATAAAGTCGGGGAATTTTAAAGGGTCGCGGATAAAAAACACGGGGGTGTTGTTGCCCACAATGTCCCAATTGCCCTCCTCAGTGTAGAGTTTGAGCGCAAAGCCCCTAGGGTCGCGCTCGGCATCGGCTGAGCCCTTTTCGCCCGCCACAGTGGAGAAGCGCAAAAAGCAGGGGGTTTGTTTACCCACTTGGTTAAAAAGTTTGGCTTTGCTGTATTTGGTGATCTCGGTGCTGGTGATCGTCAAAGTCCCATAAGCCCCACTGCCCTTAGCATGCACCACGCGTTCAGGGATGCGCTCGCGATCAAAGTGGGCGAGTTTTTCTAAAAACCAAGTGTTTTGGAGCAATACCGGTCCCCTAGGTCCGGCGGTTAAAACATCTTGGTTAGCCCCGATGGGTGTGCCTACGGCGTTGGTGAGCGTCACATCTTTCATAGCGATCCTTTATATAGATTTAGGGATTTGGGAAAACCCATAGAAAGAATCCTAGTGTATTAAAGAAAATGGGAAAGTTAAAAAGACAAGGAGGGGCTAAAAGCCCCTAAAAAGCGTTACAGCTTGTAACTAATGGCTGGGTTTGGGGGAGTTGTGGGGGTTGTGGTGTTCACCGCAGTGGCAAGCAAAGGGACCAAAGGGACCAAAGGGACCCATGCCGTGCCCGTGCGGACCCATGGGCATGAACAAGCCGCTTGCTTTAAACTGCGCTCTCGTCATTTTGGCGATCCTAGCTTTCATGGCAGCGTGGATCGCTTCCATGCGTTTGCCAAAGTCTTCCATGGTCATGTTGGCGGTGTTTTTATCCGCCGAAGCCATGACTTTATCGTAGAATTTCTTACGCTGGACGGGATTCATGTGCTTGGTGCGTTTATAAAGTTCCATGCGGTAATCGGGCACTTGCTCGGGCGCAACCTTACCCGCCATGTCGACGAGCTCTTTATCGCTCTTGCTCTCAAAAGGTCCTTGCGCGGCAAACAATCCACTGCAAATCCCGGACACCACTAAAGCGGCTAGACCCAGTTTTAATTTTGCTGTTTTCATAAAAATCCTCTGCTAGAGATTTAGCCCAAAGCGGGCATTTCAAGATCAGCTCAAGCGAGCGATCTTCCCAAAAACTATTCGTGAGTGGCTGCGGGTTTTGTACCAGCGGGGTGTTCGGCGTGTTCGGCTTTGCTGCCATGCTCTTCATGCTCTTCATGTTCGCCTTTATGCTCTTTTTTATGAGCGTGGTGTTCGCCCTTATGATGTTCGCCTTTTTTGGCGTGTTTGGGGTGGCACCACATTTTGTGGTCTTCACCTTTACAAACCTCAACTCCAGCTAAACCCATAGCTTTCATTTCTTGGGGCTTGTGCTCTTTTTTCATTTTATCAAGTTCTTCAGCCACTTCTTCACGCAACTTGTTAAAATCTTCTGCACCCATTTTGGCAAAGTTGGCTTTTGCGGTTTTTCTAACTTGGTATTTAAATTCCGCTTTCGCCTTTGCTGATTTCATCGCCTTTACGCGTTTAGCCACTTCAATTTTATAGTGGATCACATCTTCAGCATCGTGCATAGTGCCCGCTTTTTTAATGAAATCTTTATTGCTAAGCTTAGAAAAATCTTCCGCTGCATGCGCAACACCTAAAGCCAATAAACCCATTACAAAAATTTTTGCGAACTGACGCATAAACTACCTTTGTGGAATTTGTGGAATCAAAAACAGAGCCGATTCTACTCATTCTTAGTTGAATTTTAGCTTAATAGCATGCTTTTAAGCAATTTTGTATAGGGATTTGTACCTTAAATTAACCACAGCTACCAATATCCTTAAAAAAAGTTCTAGGAGACGGGGAGTGCATTCTAGTAGCGTGGAAAAACATGCAACGGGTGTCGGTGTTATGCAAATACCAATTGCTCAAATCCTGGTTAAAGTTCTTGGCGTAGGCAAACATTTTGTACATGTTGTGTACATGCTCTGTGTTCCAGTGGTTGAGGGGGTGGTTAAAGCTTTTAGCATAAAAAAACATTTTGCGCATGTCGGTTACATGACTGGTGTCCCACTTGTTTAATGGCTGATTAAAAGCGAAAGCCCCGTAAAAAAGATATGCCATGTTTTGCACATGGCTCACATCCCAATTTTCAATGGGCTGGTTGAAGGCAGTGGCGTATTTAAACATGCCTTGCAAATCTGTGACACTAGAGAGTTTCCAACGGGTGATGTTTCCATTAAATCCATAAGTTAGACTAAACATGTAGCTCATGGTGCGGACATGCTCCACATCCCAATGATTCAAGTTTTGGTTAAAGTCTTTACAGCCATAGAACATAAAACTCGTATCTTGCACATGTTGCATTTCCCAATCGTCCAAGGGTTGGTTAAAAGAAGCCAAAGCAAACATGCCCTTCATATTTATAGCCTCGCTTGTGTCCCAACTGCTTAGAGGGACATCCACGACCCGCCCCATAAACATCGCCTCCATGTTTTTGACATGGCTTACATTCCATGTTTCAATACCATCTAAATTTGTGCGGCTACTGCCCGCTTGGCAATTCTCAAAAAGGTTTAGAATCTGGATATATTCTTTATCTTGTTTAGCCCATAGAGTGCCGTTTTTAATGGGGAGTTGCTTTAAGCGGGTGTAGGTATTGCCCTTATCGCAAAATAAATAACTCATGTCCTCAATTAGACTCGTGTCGATGCTGGCTAAAGAAATATTAGGATTATTGACTAGAGCGACGAGCTCGGCTTTGGTCTGTGGGTAGTGTAGGTATTTTAAGACATTTGGCGGAGAAACGCTTTGTGTTTCTCGTTGCTTATCGTCTTGCAAGCCTTGTGCTTTTTTACTTTGGATTTTTGTGCCCTCTAAGGGCGTGCCTAAAAAAATCCCCTGTGTGTTCGCCCGCTCTAGGTTCTTCCATCGGCTGATATCTTGCTTGAAATGCATGGCGTTGGCAAACATGTAACTAAAGTTTTTAGGAGTTATGTGGCGTGTGCGGTTCCAATGAGATAGGGGTTGGTTAAAGGTTTTGGCATGGTAAAACATGTAGCTAAAATCCACCCCATTAGATGTGTTCCAACTATTAATGGGTTGGTTAAAGCGGATCGCGTTGGCAAACATGTAGCTAAAGTTTTTCACCCGCGCAGTGTTCCAGTTTTGTAGGGGTTCGTTAAAATGCATCTGGTTCATAAACATCCCCTCCATGTTTTCCACACGGCTCACATCCCACTTACCAATCCCCTTAAAATCCTCTCTATAAGATGTGCAAATGCCTTTTTTAGTTAAGGGGCCTTGCAGACAAAATAAATAGCTCATGTCCTTGACGTAATGGGTGTTGATTTGGGCAAGGGAGATCTTGGGGTTTTGTAAGAGAGCTTGTAAAGTGGCTTTGTCCTTGGGGACAAAGACCCGTGCCTTTAGAGCAACAGATCCTACAAAAAGACAAATAAAACAAACAAAAGTGCAGAAACGATACAATAAAAACACCCCCGAACAAGTTGCAAAAAACAAAAACCTTCTTGTATACTAACACAAAAAGTGTTAAAAGTCTAAACTCTAACTCTTTTGTGTGGAGTTAAAGATCGCCTTGTATGACTTATGCTATAGTTCAAAAGTTTATAACCGATTATAAGGCAACCGAAACAAAAGGAGTTGGTATGCGTTACTCTAAGTGTTCTTTGATGGTTCTGCCCGCTTTGGTTGGTTTCTTAAACGCTGAGGAGAGCGGTGTTTTTCTTGAGGGTGGTTACCAGCAGGGCAAGGCCCAGATACGAAGCACGGGTAAAGATGGCAAAACTACAACTTCCACCATAAGAGGCTTTGGTTTGCAAATTGGTTACCAAATGTTTGCAAATAAGTACTTTGGCTTTAAGGTTTATGGTCTCTTTGACTATGCCCACACAATGGGAATTAAATTTGCTAACAATGGCTATCCAGGGGGCAACCCCGTAGATTGTAAAATGCCTGGGAGCGAGCGCACGCCGCCTATGGGAGGAGCATCCGGGTGGAACACGCTCCAATGCTCTGTTAATGCCATGGGCGTTTTACAACAAATGGTGGGGAGCAACAAGCCCTTGCAACCTAACATGCTCACTTATGGCGTAGGGGCGGATTTAGTGGTGAATGCCATCAGCAATAAAATGATGGCTCTAGGCGTGATAGGGGGGATACAACTTGCCGGTAACTCTTGGCTTTTGGCCACGCCCGATTTCAGTGATGTAGCCTTGCGGTATGCTGGTGTAAATAAGAGCGCTACGGGCTTTCAGTTTCTCTTCAATGTGGGGGGAAGGTTGCGTATCTTAAAACACAGCAGCATTGAAGCGGGCATTAAATTTCCCATGATGCGTAAAAATCCTTTCTTACAAACTAAGAATGACGGAACGCTTTATATCCGCCGACTCTACTCTTGGTATGTTAACTACGCTTTTACCTTTTAGCGCACATAGGCAGGTTGGATGAGGGGGAGTTCTTCACCTTCAAAGTCTACTTTTAACATGATTTGGTAGTGCCCTTTTAGGGGGAGATTAAAGGGGGGCAATAAACAAGTGCTCTCTTTCTCTTGCGTGCTGCATGGGACTTTGCCAAGGTCTAGGGTTTTTTGCTTGGTCCTTAGCACCGCCACGCTAAAAGTGGGAACTAGGGCTTTGGGGTCTTTGCGTTGCACTTGTAAGCTTAGGTTATTGTGCCGATTGGAGAGCCAAAGCAAAGGGGTGTTTTGGTTGATGTAAAAAGGAAAGAGCGGTTCAAGTTTTTGGTTGCCATTCACTAGCTCAAGGCTGTAGGCTTGCCTAAAGGCGTTGTAAGTGGAGAGCATGCCATTGATGTGGCTATCAGTGTAGGTGTGCTGGTGCAAATAAGAATTGTCGCTTTGGGGGGTGTATTTGATCGCCACGACCACCAAAGCGACAACTAAGCTCAAACCGATGAGCAGAATAGACAAAATGCCTAGGGGCCAATAATTTTTTTCTTCAGTTTCCATGTTTTCTTACTCCAAAGAAGTAACCATAAAAGAAAAGTGCCAAGAGCGAGCATAAGAGAATGTAGAGCGTGGTCTTTGTAACGCTGTTGGCATACTCTTCTTTGATGTTGCTTGCTAGGGTGATGTGGTGTTTGCGTGCGATCGCATCTGCCATGTAGGTGTAGCCATTGAGCAGTGCAAAGGAAAAGCGGGCGTTGTTTTTGGCCATGTCCTTGCCCCACTCTTTGGGTAAAAAGGGGGCGATGTGTTCAAAAAAAATTTGGTCTGTGGAGATTAAATCCTTGGGGTTAGACAGAATGTCGATTTTTTGTGCCCTAAAGTGAGCAAAAAGGGCGATGAAAGGGGGGTGCAGGGTTTTTAACTTAGCTTGTTGGTAAGCTAGACGCCCGGCTTTATCCAGCGTGTCGGGGCTGTCTTTTAAAAACAACATAAAAGAAACTCCCGTTTTGTCAAATAATTCGCTAGACACCTGTTGCACGAGCCCCGCACTCTTGGTAACTAAATGCCCCGCTTCGTTGTCCAGCACGAAACTTTGGGCGTGCAAAAAGCCCGCCAAAAGCAGGCAAGCCCTAAGAAGTTTCACACGGCAAAGAGAAAGGGGCGGGCGAAGTAAAGCACCACTGTGATGACAAATAAAATGATCAAGAAAAGACCTAGTAATTTTTCCATTCCCGTAAACATCGCTATTTCTCCACTTTATAAAACTCATGCTTGTTGCCAAACATTTGTAGACTCTTGGTGTCTAGCTTGTAGTAGTGGGTGGACTCTTCTTGTTGGATGTGCACGGCTTTAAAGCCAAAGAACGCCACCGCCACCAAGAGCACCACCACCACGATCAAATTACCTAAAATCCCATTCAAGCCAAATAATCCATTCATCATTCATCTCCTTGCAAGGACTGGATATAAGTTGCCAACGCCTTCACTTGTGTGGGGCTAAAGTGGCGGTAAGCAAAGCTGGGCATTTCGCCGACGTGTCCCTTTTTGCCTTTATCAAGCACTTCTTGTAAAAGGGCTGGAGTTCCATAGTGGGTTAGATCCGCTGCCATGCCCGCTTGCCCCTTGCCATCAGCCCCGTGGCAACTCGCACAAGTGCTTTGGAAAATGGCCTGCCCTTTTTGGACTAATTGGGGGTATTTGGTGTGGTGTAGGGCAGAGATGTCTGCCATGACATAACTAGCCACCGCTTTAGAATCCTCAGCATTAAGACCCATGGGGGGCATTTCACCGGCTTGATAACCTAGCCCCACTGAACCCTGTGCGATCACTTCCTCAATGCCCGCCTCTTTGCCCCAATTAACAAGGTTTCTAGCGGTGTTGTTAAGCCCCGTGGCCTCTAAACCGTGGCATTGCGAGCATTGCACTAAAAAGATGCCCTGCCCCATTTGCTCCAAATCCTTATCTTTGAGGTTTTGCCACTTGGCTTCAAAGTTTTTATTATAGGCGGCGAGCTCTTTGTTATATTCCCCGATTTGCGAGTAACTCGACATGGGATAACCCATAAAGATATACCAAAGCCCCCATACAATGAAAACCAAAAAGCTCACCACCCAACCCATGGGGATGTTGTTAAGAAACTCCCCGATGCCGTCATAGCTGTGATCCTTACCCCCGTAAAGCTCGCCATCTGCCTTGCTCTCGCGCATCGCTTTAAACAGAGAGGAGCTCATGCTAAGCGTGGCGACCAAAATCACAAGGGCTGCCACTAATGTGAACAAATTAATGTGATCCTTTAAAATATTCATCTTTAGCCTTTCTTATGGGATAAGTGCCGGGGTTCAATGGGCGTGTCGTTTAGCTCATCTTGCAAGGCGAGTTGGCTGTAACGCTCGTAATCGGTGATCCCCTTTTTGTCCTTGACATACATGGACACGATGTAAAAGTATAAAAAGAGCGTGAATAAGACCGTGAAAAAGGCGTAGGCAAAGCCTCTTAAGGTGTCAATGTCCATCTATTGCCCCTTTGCACTAGCTTTTGGGGCTTGGATGCGCCCTTGCCCTAGGCTATTTAAATAGGCGATCAGAGCCACAATCTCTTTAACCCGTCCCTCTTTTAAAGCGGCTTTAATTTCGGGGTCTTGCATGTGATCCACAATGCCCTTAGCTTCCTCTAAGAAAAGTTTTTTTGCCTTTTGCATGTCGCCCAGCTGCACGCCGCCGGGTTTGTCATAAGGCACATGAAAGACCTCTTTTTGGGTGTAGGCTTCGGCAAAGGCGGTGTTAAAATCTGCATCTTTTTTAAACAAATGTTTATAAGCGGGCATGATGCTGCCGGGCACCACGCTGGTGGGCTCTAGCATGTGTTTTTCATGCCATGCGGTGGTGCGCACATCGCCCACGCGGTGCAAGTCAGGACCAATGCGCCGAGAACCCCACAAGAAGGGACGGTCGTAGGCGTATTCTCCGCTTAGGCTGTAAGCCCCATAGCGTTGCACCTCAGCCTGAAAGGGGCGGATGAGTTGCGAGTGGCAGTTGTAGCACCCCTCATTAATATACACCTGCCGCCCGGCAGTTTCTAAAATGCTGTAGGGTTTTAGCCCCTCAATGGGGCGGGCGGATTTAAAGAAGTTGGGCAAAATCTCCACCACACCAGCCACCGCAAAGGCGACCACAAAGGCGAGTGTAAAAAAGAAGGGGTTTTTTTCTAAGAAAGTAAACATCTGCGCTCCTTAGTGCATGCCCATGGGCGTGGCGTAGGCGGGTTCTTTTTCTAAAACTCTGCCTTTTTGGATCGTCATCACCACATTGTAAAGGAAGATGAAGAACCCGATGAGATACAAGCTGCCACCAAAACCGCGGATCACATAGTAGGGGATCAACACCCGCACGGTGTCGACAAACTGATAGACCAAGTTGCCGTATTGATCCACATCGCGCCACATCATCCCTTGCGTGATTCCCGCAATCCACATGGAGGAGAAGTAAAGCACGATGCCTAGAGTCATCAGCCAGAACTGCACATCCATGAGTTTGCCTGAGTAAATCTCGCGTTTAAACACGCGGGGCACCATGTGATAGACGGCGGCAATGAGTGTAAAGCCCACCCAACCGAGCACGCCATCGTGCACATGCCCGATGATCCAATCGGTGAAGTGCGCTAGGGCATTGACGGAGCGAATCGCTTGGATAGAGCCCTCTAGGGTGGAGAGCATGTAGAAGGTGCTGGCTAAAACCAAGAATTTAATGAGGGGCGATTCTTTGAGTTGATGCCATTGCCCTCTTAAGGTTAAGAGCATGTTGATGGCGGTGCCCCATGAGGGGATGATTAAAATCACAGAGAACACAGAAGACAAGGTTTGCACCCAATCAGGCACCGTAGAGTAGATCAAGTGGTGGCCGCCCGCCCAAATGTAGACGAACATCAAGCTCCAAAAGGAAAACAAAGTGAGCTTGTAAGAGAAAATGGGCTGTCCGCTCTCTTTGGGCAAGAAGTAATAAATGGTGCCAATCACCCCGCTGGTGAACACAAATGCCACCGCATTGTGCCCCCACCACCATTGCACGAGGGCATCGTTACTGCCCGCATACATAGAAATGGAGTGCCAAAGGCTACCGGTGTGGGCGACTAGATAAGTGGGGATAGAAAGGTTGTTGAATATGTAAAGAACAGCGATCCCGACATAGGTCGCAATATAATACCACAGCGAAACATAGATTGTGTTTTCGCGTCTAACCCCCATGCTCCCAAACATGCTAATGCCCCAAAGCACCCACACCACCACGACCAAAATGTCTAAAGGCCATGCAAGTTCGGCGTATTCCTTACTTTGGGTGATCCCACTTAGCAAGCTCACCACACCCAAGATCAGGGTTAAAATCCAAATCCAAAAATGCAGATAGCCCACTGCTTTTAAAAATGGATAGTCGTGATAGGTAATTTTTAAGACCCTTTGTCCAAAATAATACCAACTCGCCCAAATCCCGCCCAAAGTGAAGCCGTAAATCACACCATTGGTGTGCACGGGGCGCAAACGCCCAAAAATGCTGTATTCGCCCAAAATATAGTTGAGCTTAGGGAAGGCTAGCTGAAATGCTAAAACCACCCCAATCAACATCCCAATGACCCCAAAGGCGATCATGGCAATGATGAATAATCGGGCGATTGAATAATCGTACTCAGTGGAAGTTTTAGCCGTAGCCGACACTGAAGCACTGCGGACATAGCCCTGTTGGATGCCTACATCCATACGTTCTCCTTCATAAAAATATCACACAAACTTGGATTATAGCACAGATTGCATTAGTAGCGTTTAATTTAATATCCTTTTTGGTTTTTTTAGGCGTTCTAGCTAAAAAGTGTGCTCACTTGTTCAATGATGTGCGTGTCTTGACTTAAATCCAAGAAATTAAAGGCGTCTCCACTCTGTTGTGTCCCTTGAAGCAAATCCCCCGAATGGCGGTATTTTAAGTCTAAATTGGCGATTTCAAAGCCATCCAAAGTTTGGCTAAAGTCGTGTAAACGGCGGTTAGTGGGCTGGTGGGTGAAAAGATAGCAATAGCCTTTGCCCCCAAGCCTTGCCACCCGTCCCCTTAATTGGTGCAAGGTCGCTAGTCCCAAGCGCTCGGGTCCCACAATCACAATGGTGGAGAGTTTAGGCAAACTGATCCCCACCTCAATTAAAGTTGTGGCGAGTAAAAGTTGCCCCTCTTTGGCAAAGCCCTCCATGATGTCCTCCTTATCCTTGTCCTTACCGCTCACCACAAAGACCCTTTCAAAGCGTTTTTGCCAATAGGGCGCGCCCTCTTTTAAAGAGAGATAGTCCATCGTTTCGCTCTCTTCCACCAAAGGGTAAATGACCGCCACTTGTTTATCTGCCCCAATCTCGGCTTTGATATGGGTTAAAAGGGCGTTGAATTGGGGTTTATCCACAATATGGGTTCGTATGTCCTTGGTGTAGGGTTTGTCCTTTAAAAAGCTCGTGGCGATGAATTTAGCCCCCATCATCGCTAAAGTCCTAGGGATGGGCGTGGCGGAAAATTGTAAATAGTGGGGTTTATTGCCCGCTTGTGTGGCTAGGGTCTGCAGGGTGTGGCGTTGTTTTGTGCCAAAGCGGTGTTGCTCATCGCTAATGACTAGGGCGACCTTAGAAGTGTCTAGGGGGGCGTAGAGCAAGGCGGTCGTGCCGATAATAAAATCTGCTTCGTTAAAAGCTTCTTTTTGCTTGCTAGTTGTCCCGCCTAAGAGCAGTAAGGGTTTAATGCTTTTGGGTAAGTATTTTAGAGCTTCGGTGTAAATTTGCTTGGCTAAAATGCTTGTGGGTGCCATAAGAAGGCTTTTATAGGGGGCGCACAAAGCCACGCTAGCCAAAATCACCATTGTTTTACCACAGCCCACATCGCCCATCACGAGGCGTTTTGTGGCTTTAAAGCCTTGCATGTCGTTTTGGATTGTGCTGATTGCCTTTTGTTGGTCGTTGGTAAGCGCAAAGGGCAAGTTGTTGACAAACTCTGCTAAAGCCTGTGTGTTGGCGTGTTGGCTAAACTTGGCGGGGAAATCAAAGGTCTTAGAGCTTAGAGCGCACATATACGCCAAAGCTTCTATATACTTTAGGGCTTGTAGGTGGGGTGGGCAAAAACCCTTATGGGCGTTGTAGGCGAGGGCAAAATCCATGCTAGGGTGGAAAATTTCGTTGATGTGTTGCACCACCTGCAAGGGCACGCCTAGACTTACGAGCTTTTCTAAATTTTGGGGTGCAAGTGTGGCTAGGCAAAAGTCTAGGTAGGTTTTGTGCTGGTCTTGCTTTAAAAAGGCGGGCAGTTTCTTGCAATCCTTATCAAAACGCATGGTGATGGTGTTTGGCTTGTCTATGATTTTGGGGTTAATCATTTGTAGGGCGTTTGTGTAGGGGTTGGTGCTCAACTTGCCATAGACAAAGTAGCTTTTTTGGGTAAAAATTTTAAGATGGTAGGGGGTGTGGTTAAAGCAAAGCAGATCTAAAGATTGTTGAGTCGCTTTGGTTTTTGTTTGGATTTTTAGAACTTTGCTAGTGTGCATGCTTAAATACGCTACTTCTATACAGCCCACAACCCCGGGTTCTAAGTTGTTTAAGATGGGGTAGGGGGTGTAGGTTTTGGGGGGATTTAAAATGATTTCTAAAAAACGGGCTAAGGGCAAACCAACACCTAAATCGGTGTTGGAGTTAATCCCTCCCATCTTTATTTGTGGCATGAACTGATCTTTAACTTAGATTTAATAAAGCATGGTTATTATAGCCCAAAAAGGAAGTGGATGAACTCCAGACTCTTACGCTTTTTAGGTTTTTCTATCTTAGCAACGACGGGGGTACTTGGTTTGCAAGCGTGTAAGGACACGCACAAAACTTCTAGCCAACGAGCGAAACCTGCAGACACTAAAGTTTTTAACCAAGCTAAGGATGCCGACTCCAAAGCCCTCAACAAGATGGCTTTGATGAAGCCCAATAAGGATGCATCTATAGAATCCGGCTTAGATCATAGAATTGATGATGCAAAAACGACCGATAGAGTCGATCGCATTGTGGATGAGGAAAACGCCGTCCAAGAAGCCACGCAGGGCACGGGCCCACTCTACACCCCCCAAAATAGCAATATCCTTCAAAATTGGACCAACCACGAGGATAATCTCGCCTCGCCCTTGAACCATAACTACTAAACTGATAAGGATAACTATTTTAACATTTGTGCGCAACCTTGCTCTTGTGTTGGGTGCGTTTAGCGTTTTGTTGCTCCCCTTACAGGCTGCCAAAAGCCGCACATTTCTACTCAGCCAATACCAAGTCGGTCAAATGCAGTTTTACACCTACCAAAACGGCACACCCATTAAAAATATCCGCACCATTGAAGGGGCGAGCATTGTCTATGGCTACGAATTCAACCCTTTAGATCGCTGGTTTTACACCCGTTACTACGGCTTCTTAGACTATGGGTATGTGATCTTAGATCCTCGAGGCAAGATCGAAACAAACATGTTTACCTATGGAGTAGGGGCGGATTTGCTGATTGAGTACAACAAAAACCCGCTCAATGTGTGGGGGCTCTTTTATGGAATGATGCTGGCGGGCAACACTTGGACGACTTCTGAATTTTCACAAAATTTCTTTGTGGAAAATTACCGCTCTTTCACTAGTTTTTCCTTTAAGGGGACTTACTTTAGGCTCTTAGGGCAAGTGGGCGTGCGCTTTCAGACCGTGATTCTCTACCACGATGTGTCCTTCGAGTTTGGGATTAAATTCCCCTTTGACACAGAGCTAGGCTCTAGATTTGTGCGTAACTACAGCTTTTTTGTGTCCCATACTTGGTATTTTTAGTGTTGTTCTGATCCTCGGCGATTTGCACAAAACACTTCTTAAGAGCGGTAAAGGCAGATAGGTGTTTCCTTTAAAAAGAGGACTTTTTTGTAATAGTGCCAAAAGTGTGGATGCCTACAACGCTCCAAACCCCGCTGCCACTTCAGCCTCCTCATAGGCCAGCACATTTTAGAGCAGTTGGAGGGGATTTAGAGACTTAATCTCTCTCCCAAACGCGCCAGTTGTCCGCCCCAAGAAACACCTTACAATATTCTATAGGGTCTTTCACCAAGAGGTCTTCTTGGCATTCCTGTCCGGACAAACACTCAATGACAAACCTATGGCTATTGTTGACCAAGGGGTCATATGGACCTCTCTCATCTATGCCATGCCCCACTTGTACCCTTGCGCGTTGCGCCACTTCAAGAGACCCGATGGGTTCCGTGCCTTTGCACGAAACATAAATGCTTAGGGCTAAATCCCCACCCCCTTGCAAAAATGCTTCTGGATTGCATTTTTCAACGCGGCTGTTTTCACTCCAGTGGATGATTTGGTTGTTGCCCACATAAATGCCCGTATGCTCCAATCCTCCATGATAACGGCGCACCACACTCCCCACCGCAGGCTCGCCCACCTTATCACGGATTAGATGGTTGGTGGCGCTTGCGGCTAAATCCCCCGCATATGATGCAGCAGTAACCGCTGCCACACCCACAGCCCCTACAGCGATCCCGGCGGTTCTCACCATTGCTTTTAAAACCTTAACCATAGCGCCCCCTAATCTTCCAACAACTTGACCGCTTCTTGATAAAGCATGAAGTTTTTCACCACCCAGTCTTTGAATTGATCCACTTTGTGGGTGGGAACACCCATCTCTTTAGCATAAGAGTAAATGGTGTCTCTCTCATTGTCATGCCAACGGCTATCGGCTAAAGCCACAGAGACCAACTCTAACAGCGTGGCGTGTTTGGCGTGGTTTGTGGTGAAGATCTGCCCTAAAGTGTTTACGGGCACTTCCTTTTCACTAATGCCATATTCACATTGCTTTTTAATCACATCTAAAGCCCCTAGTTGCAATTCGTGCAACACCCCATCGGCTTCAATGACTTTTCTTGCCAAATACAAGAACACTTGTTGTTGCTCTACGCTTAAATCTTGGACAAACATGTTTGCTCCTTTCCAAAAAAATTAAAAGACAAAGGCATTTTAACGAGAGAGAGAGAGAGAGAGTCAAGAGGTTTTTAAAACACATGGTTAAAAGTTAAAAAAAGGGGGTACATGTGTAACACCACAAAGAAAGACACAACAAAGGGCAATGCTTGTAACGCTAGCTCAAATGCCTTAGCCCACGGGTGCAACACACACAAAGCCAATTTTAGATAACATAGCCCAAAATTTTTAAAGGTTTTTCAATGCTACTTTTTGTGGCTTGCGAGTGTGCCACGAATACGAGCCAAATTTACAATGTGGGCGTGGTGGCGAAAGTTAAAGAAGTTTCGGGCGTGGATTTTAAGATGCAAATGCAGGGCAGGAGGGCGGGCGATCTGGCAAATTTGATCGCCAACAATTCTAAGATTTCAAGCCACACCGCCTTTAAACCACAATATGACGATTTAGAAACAATTATAAAAAGTGTCTATGAGTGGGAGCAATACTTAGCCAAATGTTAGCGGTGGTGTTGACGGGGGCAAGCAGTGGGATCGGGCTAGAGTGTGCCAAAATGCTTTTGCAGAAGGGCTATAAAGTCTATGCCCTCTCACGCCACGCCACCCAAATAGAAAGCCTAGAACACCCCCATTGTGTGCGCCTTGATTGTGATTTGCAAGATGAAGAGCAGATCATCAAAGCCACAGACACGATTTTAACGCAAGAAAAAGAGCTGTTTGCCCTCATCAACAACGCCGGTTATGGCATGTTTGGTGCACTAGAGGAGCAACCCATACAAGAGGCAAGGGCGTTGTTTGAAACAAATTTATTCAGCGTGGGAGTGCTGTGTTCTAGACTACTGCCCTTATTGCGTGCAAGCGCAGGGCTTCAGGCAAGCATAGGGCTTGCTCCAAAAATCATCAATGTCGCCTCGAGTGCGGGGCGCTCCACCACTTTGTTTTTAGGCTGGTACCATGCGAGCAAATACGCCCTAGAGGCCTACAGCGATTGTCTGCGTGCCGAGCTCTTGGGGCTTGGCGTGCAAGTGGTGTTGATTGAACCGGGGCGATTAAAACCAAGTGGGATTCAGGACTTAAAAACGCCCTAAAGCCAAATAGCCCCTATGCAATGGAGCTAGAAAAAACCCACGCCTATTTTAAAAAAGCCTATGAGGACGCGAGCCCGGCTAGCCTTGTGGCTAGCATGATTATCAGGGCATTAGAGAGCAAACAGCCTAAAACCCGCTATTTGGTTGGCAAAAAGGCGTATTTATTGGTGTGGGGTAAGGCACTGCTACCGGATAAAATCTACGATTGGATTTTGCGTAAGGAACTCTTAAAGTAGTGGTGCGGAAGAGAGGACTTGAACCTCCACGCCTTGCGGCGCCAGATCCTAAGTCTGGTGCGTCTGCCAATTTCGCCACTTCCGCACAAAGTGCAAATTTTAACCTTTAGAAGTTTAAAGTATACTTAAATTTAGCCAAAGTCTATTTTATAAGCTAGTTTAGATTATACTAAGCCCCTTTTGAAGGAGTGAAAAATGAAAGCATTGGGCCGTAAAAAAATCTACAATCCCGAATCCAAGGAACACGTTGGGGAGCGCCAAATCTTTGGGGGTAACCCCACAAGCATGTTTGATTTAAACCAAATCAAATACCCGTGGGCGAGCAAGCTATGGAAGACGATGCTCACCAATACATGGTTTCCTGAAGAGGTGGGCATGCACGGGGACAAGAACCACTATTTGAAACTAAGCCCACAAGAGAAAATCGGCTACGACCGCGCCCTAGCCCAACTCATTTTTATGGACAGCTTGCAAACAAACAACCTCATCGACAACATCAACCCCTTCATCACAAGCCCTGAAATCAATCTATGCCTTGTACGCCAAGCCTTTGAAGAGGCGCTGCACAGCCACAGCTACGCCGTGATGGTGGAGAGCATCAGCGCAAACAGCGATGAGATTTACGAAATGTGGCGCACCGACTCCGCCCTCAAGGATAAGAACGACTGCATCGCCCAAATTTATATGGAGCTGTCCCAAGAGCCTACAGAACGCAATTTATTAAAGGCGTTGTTTGCCAACCAAATCCTAGAGGGCATTTACTTTTATAGCGGGTTTAGCTTTTTTTACGCTTTGGCTAGAAGTGGGCGCATGCTGGGCACGGCGCAAATGATCCGTTTCATCCAAAGGGACGAGGTGACGCATTTAAGCTTGTTTCAAAATATGATCAATTCCTTGCGTAAAGAACGCCCCGATCTTTTTACCCCCGATTTGCTCGAAGAGGTGTTAGAAATGTTTAAGCAGGCGGTGGATTTAGAGAGCGCATGGGGGGCGTACATTACCCAGGGGCAGATTTTGGATTTGAGTCCTAAAATTTTGCGCGCCTACACGGAGTATCTAGCCGACACGCGCCTAGCCGTGGTGAGGCTGCCTAAGCTGTATCACACCAAAAACCCCATCCGCTGGGTCGAGCAATTTGCCAACTTCAACAGCCACCGCTCCAACTTCTTTGAGGCAAGGGTCAGCAATTACTCTAAGGGCAGCATCAGCTTTGAGGGGTTTTAATTGCTAAGTCTAAAAAACGCCCGCATGTGTGCTGAGATCGCCCGCTACTTCCCCCTAGAAAAGCCCGTTGAAGAGGCTATTTGCGCGATCAACAGAGAAGAGTTTGTCTCCCCTAAACACCTAGCCTACAGCCTCAACGCCCTGCCCCTAGATGGCGAGCAGTTCATCAGCTCCCCACTCACGGTGGCAAAAATGACGCAGTATTTACAGCTGAGGGGGGTGGATAGCGTGCTAGAGATCGGCTGTGGGAGCGGTTATCAGGCGATGGTGCTCTCTAAATTGGTGCGCCGTGTGTTTAGCATTGAACGCATTGAAAAGCTCTTGGTGCAGGCTAAGGAGCGTTTTAGGCACTTGGGCGTTACCAACATCCACACCAAATTGGCAGACGGGCAAGAGGGCTGGCGTGAATTTGCCCCCTTTGAGCGCATTTTGTTTTCCGCCTGCGCCACGCACATCCCCCAAGCCCTTGTGGAGCAATTAAGCGAGGGGGGGATATTGCTCGCCCCCATGCTAGAAGGCAACACACAGATCATCACTCGTTTCACCAAACAAAATGGACGCTTGCTAGCTGAGCGGCTAGAAAAGTGTCAGTTTGTGCCCGTGCTAGATGGCATAGAGCGAGGGGTTTAGGGGGTTAGCGTGGATTTGGCTAAAACCTGTATGTTTAACGCCATTTCGCAAATTTTCTTTTCCTTCTTTTTGGTGCTCTTTTTCATCGCCTCCATGATCATGCTCATTGGCATCGCCAGCGTTACCTTAGTAGTGAAGCTCAGTTTTTTAGATTTAGTGCAGCTTTACACCTACTCTTTACCCGGCACGGTCTTTTTCATCATCCCCATCACCTTTTTTGCCGCCTGCGCCATTGGGCTAGCACGGCTCTCCTACGATCACGAGCTCTTGGTGTTCTTTTCACTGGGGATCGCGCCTAAAAAAATCGTGCAAGCCTTTTTGCCCCTTTGTATCTTTGCGAGCTGTGTGCTTTTGGTCTTTTCTTTGATCCTAATTCCGGCCTCTAAGAGTGCATATTACTCGTTCATACGGGATAAAAAGGATCACATCGATGTCAATATCCAAGCGGGGGAGTTTGGGCAGAAATTGGGCGATTGGCTGGTGTATGTGGGTAAGAAAGAGGGGGGGGTGTTTAGCGATTTGGTGCTCTTCTCGCATAAGGGGCTGGCTTTAGAGAGCTTTATGATCGCTCAAAAGGGGGAGGTGAAAAACACCGATGGGGTCTTTGGCTTGCAATTAGAGCATGGCAATGCCTACTTTGCCGACAAGGGGCAGTTACGCAAGGTCGCCTTCAAGCAGTTGAATTTACGCAACAAATTAAACATATCGGCTAGAAATGGGGCGGCGTATTTGCACGGCCACGACTACATCGGGTATTGGAAAAAGGCTTTTGGAGCGCACCCAGATAAACACCAACAACGCCGCTTCACCCAAGCTATTTTAGTCGCCCTCTTCCCCCTAGCCAGCCTCTTTTTAATCCCCGTCTTTGGCATTTCCAATCCACGCTTTTCTAAGAATTTATCCTATGTCTATGTGCTTTTGGCAGTGGGGATTTACTTCTTAGGCATGCATGTCATCAGCCAAGATGTGCCCCTCATCGGCACCATCACTTTACCGATTGTGTGGTTCTTGGGGGCGTATGCGCTCTATCGGCGCATCATTGTGCGCTTTTACTAAATGCGCCGCTTTAAACTCACCCTCGCCTACGATGGCAGCGCATTTTTAGGCTTTGCCAAACAAGTAGGTCATCACACCATTGAAGGCACTTTAGAAAACGCTTTAAAAAGGCTAGGCATCTCTAGCCCTATTATGGCCGCTGGGCGCACGGATAAGGGCGTGCACGCCACTTGCCAAGTCGTGGCATTTAATGCTCCCGCCTTTTGGAGCGTACCTAAACTCTTAGCCCACCTTGCACCCAAACTTGCCCCCCACATTGTTTGTAAGAGTTTAGAGCAAGTCGGGCTAGATTTTCACCCCCGCTTTTGCGCCTACAAAAGGCGTTATCGCTACCTTTTTACCCAAATCCCTTTAAACCCCTTTTGTGCCCGCTATGTGGCGACACACCCGCATGGCAACTTAACGCAAATGCAAGAAGCCCTAAATTGCTTTGTGGGCACACACGACTTTAAGTATTTTTGTAAAACGGGCAGCAACCCCACCCACACAAGGCGCACGGTTTTTAAAGCCTTTTGCTACCCTTTTAAAGTGGGGCGCTTAGACTTGGCGGTGGTGGTGTTGGAGGCCAATGGGTTTTTACGTGCGCAGGTGCGCTCAATACTCGGGGCGGTGCTAAAACATTCTTTGGGGCATTTGAGCCTAGAGGATTTAAAAGCGCAAATTGCGTTAAAAAAGCGGGTGTGTGCGGATTTAGCCCCCCCTAATGGGCTGTATTTGAGCCGTGTATTTTATCCACAGCCCTTAAGCAAAAATGGGGTATAATGGGGCTGTTTAGCCTGAACGATGCGTGTTTCATATAAAGCAAGTTCGTTTATCTTTTTTATGAGGCTGTTGTAGTGGTTTTGGTGTGATGGGCACTTGCTCGCATTTGCCCCCTAAAAAAACCCTCTTGCCTCTTGTGGCTTTGTTGAACTACAGCACACAAGTAACGGTCGTTTGGGCGATTGACATTAGGGATTGAATGAAAAGAAAAATTTTAATCATTGGGGGCGGGGCGCGCGAGTATGCGCTAGGGCGTAAGCTAAGAGAAGACCCTAGGGTGAGCGAGCTGTTCTTTAGCCCGGGCAATGGCGGGACGCAAAGCATTGGTGAAAATGTCTTGTTGCTAGATTTCGCCCAAATCGCCGCTTTCACCAAAGAGAAAATGATTAATTTAGTATTGGTGGGGACGGAAGAGCCGTTGGTGGGGGGGTTGGCGGATTTTTTGCAAGAAGCGGGGGTGGTGGTCTTTGGACCAAGCAAGCGAGCGAGCATGCTCGAGGGTTCTAAGAGTTTTACCAAAGAGCTAGCCACCGCCCACCATATCCCCACTGCCCCCTATGCCATTGCCACTAATCCACAAGAAGCCCTAGAGATGATCCCAAGCTTTGGCTGCCCTGTGGTTCTTAAAGCCGATGGGCTCGCACAGGGCAAGGGCGTGGTGGTGGCACAGAATGAAAATGAAGCCAAAATCGCCCTAGAAAACTTGTTTAAAGCGCACTCTAAGGTCGTTTTAGAGAAGTTTTTAGAGGGCTTTGAGCTGTCGGTCTTTGCCTTTGTGAGCGGACAGGATTTTTTACTTTTGCCCGCTTGCCACGATTATAAAAAGTTACACCCAAATGGGCCAAACACGGGGGGGATGGGGGCATTTGCCCCCTCGCCCCTATGCGATGACGCACTACAAGAAAAGATCATCGAGCGCATTTTAAAGCCCACCTTGCAAGCCTTGCACGCAAGCAACGCGCCCTTTGTGGGGGTGCTGTATGCGGGGCTCATGCTTGTGGAACAAGAAGGGGTTTTAGAGCCTCATTTGTTGGAATTTAATGTGCGTTTTGGCGACCCTGAGTGCAGTGTGCTCTTGCCCTTGCTTAAAACCCCCCTCTTGGACTTATTAGAAGCCACCTTGCAGGGCAATTTAGACCAAATACAATTAGAATTGCACCCACAGCATGCCCTAGGCGTGGTCTTGGCAAGCAAGGACTACCCCCACCAAATCTCGCAAGGGCAAAGCGTCTACATAGACCCCATCGATGAGAAAAACGCCCATTTGGACTTAGGCAAAATCACACAAGAGAATGGGGTGTTCTTGGTTGCGGGGGGGCGGGTGTGTGTGTGTGTGGGTTGGGGCAAGTCCTTAGCTGAAGCTAAAAGCCACGCCTACCACCTAGTGAAGAAGGTGCAATTTGAAGGCATGCAATTTCGTGAGGATATTGGGGTGCTTTGATTGGAAGCCAAATTAGAAGAGAAAATTTACAAGGAAAGGCTGGTGATCGCCCCCTTTTGGTGGCGGGTGGGGGCTTACTTGGTGGATTTGCTCTTTATCTGCTTTTTGGCGTGGGATTTGCACCCCTATGTGCCCTTGCACTGGGCATTTTTGCGCTTTTTATGTGCCTTTGTGGCGGCGCATGTGGTCTATGAGTCTTTGTCCATGCTTGGCTTTGCGAGTAGTTTGGGTAAGCTCGTATTTCACTTGCGGGTCTTGGACTTTAAAAGCCTAGACAAGCCCCTATTTGCCGCCCGTTTAAAGCGGTATTTGTTGAAGGAGCTCTTGCTTTTTTACCCCTTAGGTTATTTCTTTAGGGATAAATTTGGGCGGACTTTTTATGACAGACACGCACAGACTTTTATCATCGTGTCTAAATGAGTGGTGTGGCGCGGTACTTTTATCATTGCTTTTTTCTTGGGTGTGTTGTTTGGCAAACAACAGCAAGTCGCCGTGCAAAAGTTTGACAAGAAAAACCATAAAATCTTTGAGCTGCTAGCCGACCGCGTGGATGCGAAAAACAATGTCGTGGTGGCTAGGGGACATGCGATCCTACTTAATTACGATGTCTATATCCTAGGCGATCAAGTGCGCTACGACACCAAGAAAAAAGAAGCTATCATTGACGGGCATGTCAAGGTGTATCGGGGCGAGGGGCTCTTGGTGCAAAGCGAGCACATGAAGGTGCGCATGGATGACAAATACGCTCTTATGTTCCCTTTTTATGTGCAAGACAGCGTTACGGGCATTTGGATCAGCGCAGACATCGCCCACTCGCAGAAAAACCACTACTACATTAAGAACCTCACCACCTCCGGCTGCGACATCGAAAACCCCATTTGGCATGTCAACGCCTCTTCGGGCAAGTATAACGCCGACAAAAAACATTTGTCCCTCGTCAATTCTAAAATCTATTTAGGTAAAATCCCCATCTTTTACCTACCCTATATTTTCACCTCTACAAGCACCAAACGCTCGAGCGGGCTTCTCTACCCCGAATTTGGGACCTCTAACCTTGCCGGCTTTATCTACCTACAGCCCCTTTACATTGCCCCTAGGGATTCTTGGGACATCACACTGACCCCACAAATCCGCTCTAAAAGGGGCTTGGGACTCAACTTTGAAGGGCGTTTGATCAACTCCCATCAAGACAAGTTTTTATTCAACGCTAGATATTTCCGCAACTACAACGCCTACACTAAAAGGTATGACCTGAGAAACCAAAATGTCTTTGGGTTTGAAATGTTGCACGCTAGCCGCCAAACCTTGCAAAAATATTTTGGCCTGAAAAAGCCTTTAGACAACGCCTTTTATTTAGACTTCTTATATATGAACGACCTAGACTATGTGCGCTTTGAAAAGGTGAATAAGCGCATCACGGACGCAACCCACATGTCTAGGGGCAACTACTATGTACAAACGAACAACAACTTTTACGGCTTTTACCTCAAATACTTTTTAAACCTGAATAAAATCAACAACAACAACACCTTCCAATCCTTGCCAAATTTGCAATACCACAAATACCTCAATACTTTAGGGTGGAAGCATTTACTTTATTCCTTTGACTATCAATTCCACAATGTGGTGCGGGATGTGGGCTATGGCTACGCCCAAAATACGATCAATGTCCCCCTAGGCTTGCAATTTTCCATGTTTAACAAATACCTCTCGGTGGGATTGTGGAACACGGTGCAACTGAGTAACTTAGCCATTTTAAACACCAAAGCCAGCTACATTCCGCAGGTGAGCGGACAATCTAAAGAGTTTGGCAATTACTTCTCTAGCTCTTACGCACTCTATTTAAACACCGACCTAGCTAGGGAGTACCACAAGCTCCTACACACCATCCAGTTTCAAGCTCTGCTAAGTGGGGCGTATTACACCTTTGCCAATGGGTTGTTTGACACACAAATGTATGACTTAAGCGCACGGGCACTAAACAACTTCACCTCGCCCACCTTAAGTAACTACGCCGTGGGGGGGCGTTTGTACGATGCGGTGTGGAACCCCTCCCTACTCTTTGCCCCAAACCCCTCTAATAGCCAACTTTATTTGAACTTGACACAATATTTATACGGACTAGGTGGGCAAGAGTTGCTCTATTGGCGCATCAGTCAGGTGTTGGACTTTGCCAACCCGATTTCGACCGCCAACTCGCCGATGGAGAGCAAAATCGGGTTTTCGCCCTTAAGAGGGCTTGACATTTACGGGACCGTCTTTTACTCGTGGTATTACAACAGCCTAGAGGAAGTGTCCATCAACGCCAATTACACCCGTAAATTTTTAAGCGCAAATGTGTCCTACTACCTAAAAAAGAACTTTGATGAGAGTGGCATTAATAAAATTTCCACGAACAACTCCAACTATTTAAAAGCCGGTCTTAGCAACGATTTTCGCTGGTTTTCTCTAAATGCATCCGTGGGTTATGACATCCAAAACAATGTGATTTTAAATTGGCGCGTAGGGATTTTTAAAAAAATCCGCTGTTTTGGCGTTGGACTGCAATTTGTGAGCCAACGCCGCCCTGTGCTCACAAGCAATCCCGCCGACCCGCTCACCATCTACCAAAACAACTATATCAAATTGACCCTTGACTTCTCGCCCCTCACCAAAACCAACATCACCTACCGATCCTTAAGGCATTAAAATGAGTGATTTAGTGGACAATTTCATGTTTGCTAGCCCTGAAGACGCGCTGCAGTTGCTGATGAACGAAATCCTTATCCGGCATTTAGACACCAAGAACGCCCTCATGCTTGTAATAAGCCTAAAGGGCTTGAAATTTGCCCATGTGCTCGCTAGAAGGCTCAACACCCCCCTAGATTTTCTTTTCACCGCTCCCATTTATGCCCCGCTAAATCGCGAGTGTGAGATCGCCCTTGTGAGCGAGAGCATGGATATTTTAATGAACGAGAATTTGATTAACTCCTTTGAGATCACCCTAGATTATGTCTATGGGGAAGCCAAACGGGTGTATGAAGAGGAGATTTTGTCTAAAATTTATCGATACCGCAAGGGCAACACCATTAAATCCCTAGAGAATAAAAATGTGTTCATCGTGGACTATGGCATTGAAACAGGCATCACGGCGAATTTAGCTATCCAAACTTGCATGGCAAAGTCATCAAAAAATATTTATATACTCACCCCCATTTTGCCAAAGAGCGTGGCGGACGCTTTAGCCATGCTGTGCGATGGGGTGGTGAGCGTGTACCGCCCTGAGTATTTTGTCAGCAGAGACCACTACTACAAAACCCCCATACAAATCGAACCCGCCGAGATTGAAGCCATTTTAAAGAAAATTGAAGAAGTCCAAATGAAAGGAAATGATGCAAAAAATTAATATCCACAATGAAGAATTTATTTTAGATTACATGGCGCGCCAGGCCACGAGTGCGCTGCTTTATCGCCACAAGGACACCACGATTTTAGCCAGCGTGGTGGTGGATTTGCAAGCCACAGAGGAGGACTTTTTGCCCCTCAGCGTGCAATATGCCCAAAGGGCTTATGCTGTGGGCAGACTGCCGGGCAGTTTCACCCGCCGCGAGGGCAAGATGGAGGACTTTGAAACCCTAACTTCACGGCTTATTGACCGCTCTTTGCGCCCCCTTTTTCCTAAGAACTACGCCTACCCCACGCAAATCACGCTCTTGCTTTTAAGCCACGCCTATGAGAGCGATTTACAGGTGTGCGCTTTAAACGCCGCCTCTTGTGCGCTCTACTTAGCCAATGTGGGCGTGGAGCAAACCATTTACGCCATGCGCCTCAAAGAAAAAGGCGATCTCTTTGTGGCGGGCAGTGCGGATAAAATCTTAATGATCGAAATGCAGGCAAGCGAGGCGAGCGACCCCTTAAGCGAGGCACAGCTTTTAGATTTGTTAAAAAATGCCCACGCCCACATTAAAACCCAGTGCGCCCTTTACACCGAGCATTTTAGCCCCCATAGAAAAGCAAAACTGCAAATCCCTGAGGAAAAGCCCTTAAACCCGCATTTAATGCAAATTTTAAGCACCCGCTTTAGACCCCAAATCTTAGAAACCATGTCCTTAATGGCAAAAAGTGAGCGGGGCGCACAATTAGAACATTTATTAGAATACATCGCCCACGAGCTGGGCGAGCACTGCCTCACAGAGCTAAAACACGCCCTACACGCCTGCTTTAAAGAGCTGTTGCACCAAAGCATTTTAGAGCGCCAAGAGAGGGCGGATGGGCGCAGTTTAAAACAAATCCGCCCCATACGCATTGATACAAATCTACTCCCCACTTGCCACTCCAGCGTGTTTTTTGAAAGGGGGCACACCCAAGCTTTGGTAACCTGCACTTTGGGGGCAGAGGGCGATGCCAAACAAAACTTTGGTTTACAAGAGGCGAGCCCCACCAAAGAACGCTTTATGCTCCACTATAATTTTTTACCTTTTAGTGTGGGTGAGGCTGCCCCACTTAGCGCACCCAGCCGCCGCGAGCTAGGGCATGGGCATTTGGCCCAAAAGGCTTTAAGCTGTTCTTTGCCCCAAAATGCCCCCGTCATCCGCCTAGTGTCCGAGATTTTAGAGTCCAATGGCTCTAGCTCTATGGCGAGCGTGTGTGCGGGCTCGCTAGCTTTAAAGGCAAGCGGGATTGAGCCCACCGCCTTAGTGGCGGGTGTGGCGATGGGGTTGGTGTTTGATGGCAATAAGCATGCCATTTTAAGCGACATCAGCGCGCTAGAGGACATGCAAGGCGACATGGATTTTAAAATCGCAGGCACCACTCAGGGCGTGGTCGCCATGCAAATGGATACGAAATTAGCCGGCTTACCCCTAGAGTGGCTAGCAGAGATTTTAGAGCAGGCCAAAGAAGCCCGCCAAGTGGTTCTAGATCGCATGCAAGAGGCGGCAAAGTACATGCAAATCAACACAAACCTACCCACCACAGAGAGTTTTCACATCCCCGCCCAAAAAATGAGCGCACTCATAGGTCCGGGGGGCAAGCACATTAAAGACATTTTACAACGCTTTTGCGTGCAGATCGATTTAGACAAGGCAAGCGGACTTGTGACGGTGAGGGGCATGCAAGAGGCAGTTACACAGGCTAAAGAGTACATTAGCCAAGCCTTGCAACTGCAAAATTTGAGCGTGGGGCAGAAGGTGCAGGCCTTTGTCAAACGGGTGGTGGATTTTGGGGTGTTTGTGCGCTTGGAGGCGGGGGAGGACGCTTTGTTGCATAAGAGCAATGCGGGGGATTTGGATTTGACGAGCTTAGAAAATGGCACGCCGCTGTGGTGTGAAATCTCTAAAATCGAGCAGGGCAAGGTGCATGTCATTTTAGCTTAAGTTTAGAGTTGCTATAATTAGGGCTTATGTATATTTTAAAATAGCAAAGCGAGGTTGTGGCGGTGATGAAGTTTTTTGTGCTTTTCTTTTTAGGAGCGTTAGGGCTAGCCTTTGGAGCGGATATGAGCGGGGTGGACATGATTAAATCCTACTCTATCGTGGGGGCAGTTGTGGGGCTAGGCGTGGCTGCTTGTGGGGGCGCAATCGGTATGGGCAACGCCGCTGCCGCTGCCATCACAGGCACAGCCCGCAACCCCGGCGTGGGCGGTAAATTGCTCACCACCATGTTCATCGCCATGGCGATGATCGAGGCGCAAGTGATTTACACCCTTGTGTTTGCCATCGTGGCGATTTACAGCAACCCTTTCTTGGCTTAAAACAAAAGGAGGGGGTTAGGCACTGGTGGTGGAATTGGTAGACACGCCATCTTGAGGGGGTGGTGGGGCAACCCGTGCGAGTTCGAGTCTCGCTCAGTGCACCACAAAACCGTGGGATTTGTTAGTTGTGTAAAACGGCTAGTTGCGTCGCAGGGCGGATAAAAAACGGCTGGTTGCTTTATGAGCAAGCTAGTGAAACGGCTCAAAGCCTTAAAAACTTTAAGCCAAAATGGTGGAATTGGTAGACACGCTAGACTCAAAATCTGGTGGAGGCAACTCCGTGTCGGTTCGAGTCCGACTTTTGGTACCACCTTTAAAGAAACTCCTTAAATTTAAACATTTTGGGTTAGAATAGGGGCTTTTAAAGGACATGGATGCAAACCCTAGAAAAACCCCTCATTTTACTCATTGACTTGCAAGAACGTCTCTTTTCTGCCATGCACCAAAAAGAAGCACTGCTTGAAAACTGCCTGCGTTTTTTACAAATCGCTAAAGAGCTCAATATCCCTACCATCGCCACAGAGCAAAACCCCACTAAGTTGGGCGAAACCTTGCAAGAGTTGCGCCCCTTTTGTGAGGAGATTTACACCAAAGAGAGCTTTAGTGCCCACCCCGTTTTATCTCTGCCTAAAACCCCTCTATTTGTGCTCGGCATTGAGGCGCATGTGTGCGTGTATCAAAGCGTGCTGGATTTTTTAAAGGCGGGCTTTAGTGTGAGCGTGGTCGCCGAGTGTGTCAGCTCAAGAAAGCCCACGGATTGCCATTTAGCCCTAGAGGATTTACACACACAGGGGGCGAGAGTTGTCTCCATTGAAATGTGCGCCTTTGGCTGGCTTAAAACCTACACCCACCCGCAGTTTAAAGCCATTTCTAAGCTTATCAAATAGCCCGTGAAAATATTTAGTCTGCTCTTGGGGCTATTTTTAGGGGCGTGTACTGTAAAACACTCCCCAAATGCGAGCTTGGTAACCTTTGACATTGCCCATCAGGGGGGGGTGGTGAAGACTTATTGGCGCAAATTGGGCGACAAGCCCTCTAAAGAGTTTGCACTCGGGAGCAATAATTGGGTGTTGTTGATTTTCAAAGATCCCTATAAAAAAGCCAAAATCGAACAACGCTACCTAGAGCCCGGGCTGTATTACTTGGCTTCTTTTGAGTTTCAGGTGGGCGATAGACTTTTAAAAAGTCAGGGGACTTTGCCTAGGTGGCGCACGGGCTGGGACAAGGTGCACAACAAACCGCTGTTTTTAGCCTTTGAGGTCAAACCCAATACCCCCTTAAAATTGCCCCCCATTGAGCTAGCCGTGCGTCACATTCTGCCCAACAAAAAGCAAAAGATTAAAGAGAGTTACAAGGTGGATTTTCTCTTTAATGATAAAAACCATGTCTTCATCAAGGGGGCTTATCTTAAATCGTTTTGAATTTGGCTATAATGGGGGTTTAAATTTTAGGGGAGTTTATGGACAGTCTCTTGAGTTTTTTGACAAACATTAATGTCATTTTTTACATTGTGGGCTATGTGGTGGGGGGCATGCCCTTTGGGTATTGGCTCATCAAAATCATGTACCAAGTGGACATCACCGCGCATGGCAGTGGGGGTATTGGGGCGACTAATGTTGTGCGGGTGCTTAAAAATATTGACCCGGCTAAGGCAAAGAAAATCGGCACTTTGGTCTTGGTCTTGGACTTGGTGAAGGGGGTTTTTTGTGTCTTCCTTGCCAAAATGGCGGGCTTGAATTTTGCGGCGCAGTGGATGGTCGCCATCGCCACGATTTTGGGGCATTGCTATTCGCCCTTTTTGAACTTCAAGGGCGGTAAGGGGGTCAGCACCACCATGGGGGCGGTGCTCCTGCTCATCCCCGTAGAAAGTTTAATCGGGCTTGCTCTGTGGGCGGTCATTGGCAAGGGGCTTAAAATCTCGTCCTTAGCCTCCATTGTGGGGGTGGGCACGGCGACTCTTTTGATCTTTTTCATGCCTAAATTCCTGCCGGCACCGATTAATATCGTGCATGAGGTGGGCACGCAAACGCCCATGGTGCTGATTTTTGTTTTCACACTTTACAAGCATTGGTCTAATTTACTAAATTTACTAAGCGGACAAGAGGGCAAGATTTTATGACACTAAGTGTGCAAGATTACCAAATCGATGCCATCATCGGGGTGTTGGAGGGCGAGCAAAAAGCCCCCCAGCCCTTGATTGTGGATTTAAGCATTGAGTACAACTATACCCCCCAAAACTACCTAGATTACATGGACATTTTAGAGGTGGTGCAAAACAAATTATCCACAACCAAGTATGGGCTTTTAGAGGAGGCGTTAAGCGAAATTAGCGCATGGCTTAAGACTTGCTTTCCTACTATTACACAAGTCTATATGTCTATTAAAAAGCCCCAAGCGTGCCAAAGAGCATTAGTCGGGGCAAGTTTGAAAGTGTGTTTTGATGAAAATAAAGGCTCTTAGGAGTCTTTTTTTAGATTTTTTAGAGAAAATTTAGCAAAACTCTAGTAGAAATACGCATGCTAAAAATTCTATATAAAGGGTTTTCGTGTCTTTATTAGTCATTCAGGAGTGTATTGCTTGCGATGCGTGTCGAGAGGAGTGCCCTACAGAAGCCATTGCCATTGATGGAAGCGACCCGATTTACACCATTGACCCCGATCGGTGCACGGAGTGCGTGGGCTACAGCGATGAGCCTAGCTGTGTCGGCATTTGCCCCGTAGATGCGATTATACCCGACCCAAATAACGCCGAAACTCAAGAGGAATTGCAATACAAATACGAGAGCTTGCAAGAAGAGAACTAGGTTTTTATGGCAAAAATCACCACCATCATTGACATCGGCTCGAACTCCGTGCGCATGGCGATCTTTAAAAAGACAAGCCAATTTGGTTTTTATCTGCTCTATGAGATCAAAGCCAAGGTGCGCATTTCGCAAGGCACTTACGAACATAAGGGGGTCTTGCAAAAAGCCCCACTCAAGCGGGCGTTGCGGGCACTCAGCGACTTTAAGGACATTGCCGAAAAATACAAGAGCCGTAAGATTTTATGCGTGGCGACCTCAGCCGTGCGCGATGCGCCCAACTCTAAAGAATTTGTCGCCCTTGTGAAAGAGGAGTGTGGCCTGCAAGTGAAGGTGATTGATGGCAAAAAAGAGGCGTTTTATGGGGGCGTGGCTTGTGCGAATCTCTTGCACCATAAAGACGGGATCACCATTGACATTGGCGGAGGGAGCACAGAGTGTGCCTTGATTGAAAATGGTAAAATCAAGGATTTGATTTCTGTTAATCTTGGCACAATCCGCCTCAAAGAACTCTTTTTTGATAAAAACCTCGATTTGAGCTTAGCTAGGGAGTTTATCCAAAAAGAATTGGCCAAATTGCCCCCCCATTTTAAAACCAGCTGTGTTTTTGGCGTGGGTGGGACGATCCGCTCTTTAGCTAAGGTGGGGATGTTTCAAAATAACTACCCCATTGATGTGATCCACGGCTACGAAATGGATGTGAAGAGCAATTGGCATTGGATGCAACAAATCATAAGAAGCAGTGAATCGCAGCTTGCCGAGTTTGGCATCAGCGAGGATCGCAAAGACAGCATCCGCAGTGGGACCTTGATTTTCACCATGTTTTTGGAGCATTTTAAGGCGAGTACGATTGTGGCTAGCGGGGTGGGCGTGCGTGAGGGCGTGTTTTTAAGCGACATGCTAAGAAGCCACAACCACAGCTTCCCCAAGGGGATCAACCCCTCCATTTTATCGCTCTTGGATCGCTTCTTGCCCCACTCCAAGCACAGCCAAGAGGTGAAAAAAGAGTGCGCTAAACTCTTTGAAGTCCTACAACCCTTGCATGGCATCCACCAAAAATACCTCTACCATTTGAAAATCGCCGGACAACTCTCTAGCATTGGCAAGGTGTTAAATTTCTACAACGCCCACAAACACGGGGCTTATTTAAGTTTGCACTCTTTGAGCTATGGCTTTTCTCATCAAGATCGGGCAATCATTTGTCTATTAGTGCAATTTAGCCATAAAAAAATCCCTAGAGATAGCAACATCGCCCATATCAGTGCGATCATGCCCCCCATTTTGACCCTGCAGTGGCTCAGCTTTATTTTGGGGCTTGCTGAAACCATGTGCCTAGCCCGTGTGCCCAAGGGCACGCACTACAGCCTCAAGCACAAGACCTTACAAATCAAATGCCCGAGCGACACCTATTTATGCCAAGAGATCGCTGCCAAACTCACCAAACCCGTGCCCTTTGAAATTGAGTTTGTATGAAAATCGCCATCATTAGGCTCTCAGCCCTAGGCGATGTGATTGTGAGTGCCGTGTTTTTACCCTTTTTAAAGCAACGCTATAATGGGGCGAAAATCCATTGGTTTGTAGATGAAAACTTCGCCCCCATTTTAAAAAATGCCCCCTACATTGATGTCTTACACGCCCTGCCTTATAAAAAAACCTTGCACTCCAAAAACCCCTTAAAAATTTGGCGTTTCTATCGGCATTTACGCTCTTTGGGAGTGTTTGATTTAATCATTGATATGCAAGGGCTGTTAAAGTCCGCTTTAATCGGGCTGTTCTTAGCCAAGAAAAAGCCTAGGCATTTTGTGGGCTTTGACAAGCACTCCATTAGAGAGAAAATCGCTAGCTTTTTTTACACCCATAAGGTCGCAATCCCCTACACCGCCCATATTTTAAAACGCAATGAAAAAATCTTACATGACGCTTTTAATTTAGCCTTTGGCGTGCAAGAGTGGCAAGACAGCTTAGAGCTAAGAAACTTGACTTTTTTCTGCCCCAAAATCCCCAAATTAGAGCCTATTTTAAGCACCCCCACGCCTAAAGTCTTGTTCGTGCTAGAGACTTCTAGGGTGCATAAAACCTACCCAATAGAGGGCTTTAAACAAGTGGGGCTGGCGTTAAGAGACTATGGGCTAGAAATTTTAATTTTAAGCCACGCCCACTTAGAGAAAGCCCAAGAGCTTTACACCTATTTAAACCCCCAAGTAAAAGCCACGCTTTTACCCCCATTAAGCCTAGAAGAGGTGAAAACCCTTGTGGCTGGGGTGAGCGTCGTTGTGGGCGGGGATACGGGCGTGGTGCATTTGGCTTGGGCGTTAAAAACGCCTTCGGTAACGCTGTATGGCAACACGCCAAAAGAGAGGTTTGAGCTTAAGGGCACGCACCACATTGCCCTAGTGGGTAACCCCAATGCCGACTACAACAAAAACGACCACTCCATTAAAGACATCCCGCCCCTTGCCATTAAAGAGGCGGTGTTAAAAGTGTTAGAAGGGACAAGCAAGTTTGAGTAAAGAAAATGGGATTAAAAGAGAGTGGGGGATTTTTTGGGGCAAGGTTTTAGAGTGGGCTTTAAATGGGCTAGGCTTCATTCTAGCACACATGCCCCATAAATGGTTTGTAGGCTGTGTGCGGGCTTTGGGCTCTATCTTTTACAAGCTAGATAGACGGCGTTATTATGACGCTAAGGCAAATTTAGACTTTGTCTTCCCCGAAATGTCAAATGAGCGTAAAGAGGCAATCATCAAAAGGGCTTACCAAAACTTCGCCTTCATTATTTTAGAAAGCGTTAGGGTGGAGTTTTTGCCTAAAGACATTTACGATGCCCGCTTCACGCTCATAGATCAAGAGAATGTTTTAAAGTCGCTGGCTAAGAACGGGCAGGCGGTGGTGATGGGCATGCACTTTGGCTATTGGGAGGCGGTGGGGACTTCTTTAGCGCAGTATTATGCGCAGTACGATCGGGGCTCTTTGGGGCGTTTAACCAAATTTGAAAACATTAACCGCTTGATTGTCAAACATAGAGAGGCTTTTGGCGTGCGTTTTATCAACAAAGTCGGGGCGTTTAAAGAGCTGTTGAAAGTCTATAATGGGGGCAAGGGCTTGGTGGGGATTTTAGTCGATCAAAACATTTCGCCCAAAGAGGGGGTGGAGGTGGAGTTTTTCGGGCACAAGGCGACCCACACCACGATCGGCTCTATCCTAGCAAGGCGTTTTAACATAGACATTGTGGCGGTGATCATTGACTTCAACGAGGATTACAGCCACTACTTCGTCACCTACTACCCCCCGATCAAAATCAACATTACAGACGACAGCCAAGCCGACATACAAGAGGCGACCCAAGCTCAAGCCACTTTAAGCGAGCAAATCATTAGAGCCCACCCTGAGAGCTGGTTTTGGTTCCACCGCCGTTTTAAAACCACGCACCCAGAGATTTACAGAAAGCCTACTTAAACCGGCTCGTTAAAAACAAAACGCATAAAATCCCCACGCTAAAGCCGGCGATGAGCGCGCCGATGGTGTGGGCATTTAGGTAGATCCTAGCCCCCATTGTCATGAAGGCTAAAGGCAAAAACCACAGCCACACCCACCCATAGCGGCGCACTAAAAAGCCCAAAGCACAAGCCACCATCGAAGAGTGTCCGCTAGGCATGTTTTTATTGCTCCCATTGGGGCGTTCGCCCAAACGCCGTCCAAAAAGCACGACATTGTTTAAGCCCCATTTGAGCGCATGCGTGGCGATGGTGGTGGCGATGCTGACATGGATGATTTGCACCAAACCGACTATGTCCCTTTTAGCAAGAGGCAAGGCAAAAGAGGCGATGGTGGGGATGAAGCGGGCGTAGTGCTCGGTTACGCTAAAGGCGGTGGGGACTTGGGGCTGTTTGGCGATCTTAGGAAAGGGGGTTAACACCCCCACTAAAAAGAACAGGAAAAAAAGCGCAATGCTTTTGATCGGCAAACTCTTAGGCAGGCTATTGAGACATAGGGTTTTAAGCCTCATTGGAAAATATCCAAATGGGGGTTGTAGGCAGGGCTTTTTTGCAGCCCAAAGGCGTGCAAGACACTAGAAAAAATCACATCTTGGTGGTAGTTGGACTTTATAGGTTTGGTTTGCAAACTCGTTTGAAAGGCGGGGTTGATGTAAACAATGAAGGGGACTTGTTTTTGAAAATCGGGGGCGATGAGGTAGGGCGTGCCGTGCAGATACAGCCCATGTTCGCCCAAACTCTCGCCGTGATCGCTCATGTAAAGCAACACCGCTTGGCGGGGCGTGTGGTGTAGGTCTTGCACCAAAAGACCTAGGACTTTATCATTGTAGGCGATGGTGTTATCGTAGGCATTGATGAGGGCGGTACTCTGGCACATGTTTAATTCGCTGTGGGTGCAAATGGGTTTGAAGGGGGCGAAACCTTTAGGGACTTTATCCACATACAGCGGGCCGTGCGAACCTTTGAGGTGCAAGATGACCAATAAATTGTCTTTAGGGTAGCGTGCCAGCAAATGGGGCAAGGCTAGGGCTAGGGCTTCATCGTAGTCTATGATCTTAGGATCTAAGCCTGCTTGTCTAAACCATTGGTGCAGCTCTAGCAAAGGGGGAGACCAGTCCACATCCATGGGAGGTGGTCCGTCATTTAGGCTCAGCCACACGACTTTAACCCCTTGTCGGTGTAAGAACAAGGGCAAGTTCTCATACCCACTCTTGGCGTTTAAAATGCACGCCAGCACAGCGGTGGTGTAGGTGGCGCAAGAGGTGGCTTTGAGGGCTAAAATTTCGTGGTGGTTTAAAAGCTCTTGGAGTTTGGGCGTGGTGGGCTTGTTGTAGCCATAGATACCATAATTTGCCCGCCTCGCGCTCTCGCCGATGGCTAACACCACCACCCGCCCTTGCGCTTGCAGGGGCACTAAGCCAAAGCGTTTTAGAGGAGTGTGTTTTAAGTGGGCTAGGGCGGCGCGCGCAGCGTTGATGCTGTAGTTGTAGGGCGCAACCAGCCCACCGATGGCCTTGGCGTGGCGGTCAAAAAAGAGCCATTGTTTCGTGTGGGTCGCCCCCCACAGCGCAAAGACAAGCCCCGAGCCTAAGAAAAAATAGGCTTTACTCTTAAAGGGGCTTGGCTTTAAGGGCAAGACCCAAAAGATAGCCCCCACTACAAGCCCTAGTAAGGCATAAGCCCACAAATGTCCGCCTAAAAAGGCACTGGCTTCCTTGAAGTTCGTGTGCAAGACATTGCCCATCATGTCCTTTGTCAATAGGGCGTGGTAGGTGCTAACAAAGTAAAGAGCTAGGGCATTGAGCAGGCTAAAGAGGGCGCAAAGAAAGCGCAACACCCGCAAACCAAAGACAGACAACGCTACAAAGACCATGTTTGTGGTGCAAATGTAGGCAGCGCACACGCTAAAGACCACACTAAAGCCCCCATTTTCTCTCAGCACAAATCCCAGTAAGGGCAAGTTAAAGAGAATTAAAGAAACAACGCTGTAGAGCAACAAGCCCCAACTAAGTGGCAGGGGCGCAACACGAAGGGACATAACCTATTTGCCGATGTAAACTTGTCTAGGGCGGGTGATCCTCGCTTGGGCGTTTTTAACATGCTCTAGGAGCTGGGCGCACCAGCCCACCGTGCGCCCGATGACAAACACGGGGGTAAAAAAGCGCACGGGGATTTGCAATGCCCGTAAAATCGTGCCCGAGTAAAAATCTACATTCGGGTAGAGGTTGCGCTCGATGAAGTATTCGTCTTTTAAGGCGACTTCCTCAACTTTAGCGGCAATCTCATCCAACTTGGGATTCATTTTAATCCCCCTAGCCTGCAAGTCGTCCTTGAGCTTTTTTAAAATCCGCGCACGGGGGTCATAGCTTTTATACACCCGATGCCCAAAGCCCATGAGCTTAAACGAGTCGTTCTTGTCTTTCACCCGTGCGATGTATTTGTCGACATTTTTTACATCCCCGATTTCCTCTAGTTGGATCAACACTTTCTCGTTTGCTCCGCCGTGCAAATGCCCCCAAAGTGCGCTGATGCCCGCACTGATGGCAGCATAAGGATGCACACCCGTAGAGGCGACATTGCGCACGGTCGTAGAGGAGGCGTTTTGCCCATGGTCGGCGTGCAAAGTGAGGATTTTATCCAAAGCCTCCACCTCTAGAGGCGTGATCTCCACTTCGCCGTGTATCCCGTGTTTGAGGCGCTCGTGAGGATAGGCTCTTAACATGAATAAAATGTTCTCAATGTAGCTACGGCTGATGTCGGGGTGGATGATGGGCGCACCGATCTCGTTGCGGTAGCAAATGGCAGCCAAGGTCGGCATTTTTGCCACGATGCGCCTTGCCATGGTTTGGCGGTCGTTTTCATCTTTCATCACAGCGTGGTCAAAATAGAAAGTGGAGAGGATGGACACCCCACTACTGAGTTTTGCCATAGGGTGGGCGTTTGTGGGGAAGGCGGAAAACATATTCATTAAAGTCCTATGGATGAAGCTGCGGTGGCGTAGCTCCAGCTCAAATTCCAGCGACTCGGTTTCATTTTGGGGGAGTTGGTCGGTGAGCAGGAGTTTACACACATCTACATACTTGTATTTAGCGACCAGCTCTTCAATGGGGTGTCCCTTGTAGTAAAGCTCCCCTTTTTTGCCATCAATGTAGCTAATGGTGGATTTACACCCAGCCGTAGAAGCGTACCCCGGATCGTAGGAGAAAATCCCCGAGGTTTCAAAGAGTTTAGAAAAATCGATCGCATTGGGACCGCGCGTGCAGTTGATGGTCTCAAACTCAAACTTCTCGTTTGTTTCATTGTTGATGAGTGTGATAGACATGGGCTTCCTTTTCTAAAAATGCCTTAATTATACACATAAAATGTAAAAGGAAACCATTTTAGTGGGTTGTGCGCTCGCCCTATGTCAGGGTGACTTACACTAAAACACGCAGCCTGCGCAACGCATAAGCTAAAATACCTCCCTTATCATTGTGTATTTGACCTCTCAAAAATTGACTTAAACATAAGCACCACTTGGGCGATCACCCCCTCTTCTTGCGCTTCGCTCATCTTTGCTTGGGATTTTTTCAAAGTGATGAGCTTGTCTAGATCCATGTTCTCTCCCCGCCAAAGCACCCGATCCCTTTTGCTAAAGAGCCCCAGCAGGGGGATTTTAAGGTTGTTGGCGATGTGGGCGTTGCCTGTGCTGGGCGAAATAAGTAACCAAAGGCGGGAGATGAGCTCAACCATGTTGAAGAGATCGCGATCGTTGCTGAAAACCACCACATTGGGCTGTGTGGGGGTGAAGTCTAGGGGGGTGGGGTTGCCCTGATAGGTGGGGAGAATAAAAAGGATTTGGGGGTAGAGGCTAGCAAGTTTTTGCGTGAGCTTTAGCCAACCTTGAAGGCTGAGGTTATGCGTGCATGTGCGTGAAAAGGGGTTTAAGCACACCAGCTTAGAAAATGCGCCATAGGGGGCGAGGAACGCATCGATTTTTTCTTTGTGTTTAGCAAGGGTCTTTAGGCGCGTGGCTGTAAAGTCAATGCCCTTAAAATGGGAGTCAAAATACTTAGGGTCGATCTCTCTTACCAGCCTTAACATCCTCGCATATTGCGCCGTTGGGCTAAAATTCCTCGAAATAAAAAGGGTGCGAAATCGTGGCTTAAAAATGCTGCCTAAACTAAGCAAAGAGAGGACGACTTTGGCATTAGTGGCGTTGACGAGCTTACAACGCCAGCGGTTGGCTTGGGTGAGGATGAAATAATCAAAGTGCCAAGAATTGATGCTTGCTTGGATCGCCTCTTTAGAGAGGGTGTCCATGTCCACGAGGGTGTCGATGAAATCATAGCCTGCGTAAAGCTCTTTGCCAATCGTGTTTGTATAGACCACGAGCTTACAAGAGGGGTAAAGGGCTTTAATGGCAACCATAGCAGGAATACAGACAAGATTATCGCCGATGAGCATACCACGATAAAAACCGATAGAAAGACTAGACATGTGCGCAGATTGTGCCACACTCCCACTTAAAAACCTATAGAAAACACCCCAAAATTTTAGCTTTTTCCAACATCTTGCAAGGCTTAAAAAACCCTCTTAGACATAGGACTTGATGGCTTTTACCATATCTAAGTATTTTTGAAACACCTTAGCGTTAAAATCTTTAATCGCTCCCTCTAAATCCTCAATGTTGGCATCCAAATACGCCACGAACGCCTTGCCCACTAAAGCCGTTGTGCCCGCTGCTGCCGTGGCGCTGATCATGCCCCCAAGGACACTGCCCGCTACGGGGATAAACTTTAAAACACCGCCCACCGCCGCGCGCACCGCATAGCCCACGCCAAGCACGCCCGCAAAGACCGCTAGTAGCTGCTCTGCCATGCTCTGCGAGAGTTCAAGCCCGTAAATTTTGCTGATGTGCACGATCATAGCAATTTGTGTTGGGGCAAGTAGGGCAAAGTCTGAAAAGGGGATGGGGGTTGCGCCGATGGTTGCCGCCCCTGTGGTGTAACCCACGATCGCTTTATGCGCATCCTCTTTGCACTGCTGGCGGCGCAATTTGAGGTCGTATTTTTGTTTGCGCTTGAAAGCCGCTTTTTGCCCCTCAGCCAAAAGGGCTTGGGTTTTTTCCATGAGTTTGTCAATCCCCATGATGGGCTTGATTTCTCCCTCGTCGTCCTCCACCTCTAAAGCCCTCACCCTCTGCAAATGCGCCTCCTCAAGCTTAAAACACGCTTGCAACACGCTAGAGAACTTTTCCCCCTTGTCATCCTTGTCTTGCTGGGCTTTGGTGATCGTTACAATCGTGGGGACTTGGTGCGCTTTTAGCAACCCATACAGCTCCACCTCCCCCTCTTGGATACGCCTTGCGGGCTCTTGGATACACAGCCATGCGATGTGGATTTGATCCTTTGCCTCTTTTTGGTGCATGCCCTCTAAGAAGTTTGCGATCTCTTGCTTGGTGGCCTCAAAGTCTTTGAGCTCAAGCCCCTTTGTGTCGTAAATTATTAGCCCCCCTTGGCTGTAACTTTTAATTTGCTGGGTGATGGGTGCGCCCTGCCCTGTGTGGGCGACTTCTGCGCCAAAGACCACATTAATCAAGGTGCTTTTGCCCGTGCCCGTGCCGCCTGCCACCAAGACATTTAAAGAGTCGCTCAAGCTAGTGTCACTGTGGATGTGCTCTTTGGCTAAATGAAGTGCCTTAGACATTAAATCCGCCAAATTAAGATCGACTTCTTGCGCCATGAACACCCCTTAAAGTTGAAGATCACCTATTTTAACCCAAAACTTTAAACCCGCTTTATGCTACAATGCCACGCATATTATTTTTTAAGGAGTTTTTTGTGTCTTACAATCCTAAGTACTTGTCTGTGCCTACAGAAGGGGAGGCGATCACCTACAAAGAGGGCAAATTGCATGTGCCAAACAATCCCATTATCCCCTTCATTGAGGGCGATGGGATCGGGGTAGACATCACGCCTGTGATGTGTAAAGTCGTGGATGCCGCCGTGCAAAAGGCTTACAAAGGGGCAAAAAAGATCGCTTGGTATGAGGTTTTTGTGGGCGAAAAATGCTACAACAAATTCAAGGACCACAAAGAATTGAGCGTTGAAGAGCAATGGCTCTTGCCCGACACCATTGAGGCGATCAACCACTTTAAAGTGTCGATCAAAGGCCCCCTAACCACCCCTGTGGGCGAGGGCTTTAGATCGCTCAATGTCGCCTTGCGCCAAAAAATGGATTTGTATGTGTGCTTGCGCCCCGTGCGTTGGTATTCTAGCCCTAGCCCTGTTTCCCACCCTGAAAAAGTGGATATGGTCATTTTCCGCGAAAACAGCGAGGACATTTACGCCGGCATTGAGTTTAACCAAGACAGCCAAGAGGCTAAAAAGCTCATTAAATTCTTGCAAGAGGAACTTAAAGTTACAAAAATCCGCTTCCCCGAGAGCAGTAGCATAGGCATTAAGCCCATTAGCCTAGAGGGGACGGAGAGGCTTGTGCGTAAGGCGATCGAATACACCATTGACAACGACCGCGACAGCTTAACCTTCGTGCATAAGGGCAATATCATGAAATACACTGAGGGGGCGTTCATGAAATGGGGGTATGCCCTAGCGCAAAGAGAGTTTGGGGCAAAACTCTTAGACAAGGGCCCTTGGTGTGTGCTTAAAAACCCCAAAACGGGCAAAGAGATCGTCATTAAGGACATGATCGCTGATGCCTTTTTGCAACAAATCTTGCTCCGCCCGGCAGAATACGATGTGATCGCCACCATGAACTTAAATGGGGATTATATCTCGGATGCTTTGGCGGCGATGGTAGGCGGGATTGGCATTGCCCCCGGGGCAAACATGAACGACAGCGTAGCAATGTTTGAAGCCACACACGGCACCGCCCCCAAATACGCAGGGCAAAATAAAGTTAATCCCGGCTCCATTATCTTAAGTGCTGAGATGATGTTAAGGCATATGGGTTGGATTGAGGCGGCTGATTTAATCGTCAAGGGCATGCAAAAAGCGATTGAGAGCAAGAAAGTTACCTATGACTTCGCCCGCTTGATGCAGGGGGCTAGCGAAGTGTCTAGCTCTGAATTTGGCGAGGTGATCATTTCTCATTTATAACAAACAAAAGGAGGGGTTGGAGGCACTATGAGGCGGGTTGGTTTGTTTTTGGGGCTTTTGTGTTTCTTGGCTCATGTGGCATGGGGGGTGGGTTGTAAAACTAACATAAATTACCATCCGGATGATGTGCTCGAGCAAGCAAGAGATTTTGCGCAAAAAAATCACGGTCTTAACAGTGATGGCGATCATAGCACATTGGGTCCGCAATTCGTGCTTGAAGAAAGCCACATGGTGATAGGCAAGAATATTTATTGCGGGGCTGTGGTGCGTGGTTATCGGGTCGGGAATATCATCTACAATAATGGCGATCGTGGTACGACAGCTGGACTTGACTTGAGCTTTATGTGTTTTGGATTTGCTAAAGGTTCTAAATGGTACAAGGGCTCTTGTTTGATGTTAAATGAAGAAGCTCCTTTCTCTGAAATTGGCATGGAGTTTAAAAAGAATGCGTTCCTCTTGCACTTGCGTGAGGACTACCGGGCATGCGCTGATGAAGCAGACAGGATAGGTCGAGAAAATGGTATCAACCGCGCACATTTCACTTTTAAGCCCTTTAAGGGTCGTTATGTTTTAACAACGCTTGATGTTAAAAACAATGATGAACCAATCGATCCTGTTTATCGCCAAAAAAGAGATCATATGAAAATTTTCATGGACACCATAGAAAAAAATATTTTGCAAGACTTAGTGGAGCGTTGCGAAAATAAGGGGTATTGTAAGGAGGGTGATGATTAATGGCGAGGCTAAGAGTGGCGAAAATTTTAGGGCTTTTGTGCTTCTTGGCTAATGTGGCGTGGGGCTTGGAGTGCAACCCTGATCAAGCCACTACCCTAAGAGCACAGGCACAGGCGTTTATAAAAATACCTATCAATCCAAAAATCCGCCTAGATCAAAATTATCTCATCGATCCCAACCAACCAAAGCAAGCCGCTTATGTCTTAGATGTCTATAAGGCTCATGTAGATGGTGCACTGTATTGTGGCTTTGTGGCACGCCTTTTTGGTGCGGACAGCTTAAAGGACTTAGAAGGCGATGAAGGGTCGCGATACTACAGATACGCTGTGATGCGCGCCATGTGCTTTAAAGTAACTAAGACTTCTAAAAAGGGCTCTTTTGCATTCAAAGGTTTTTGTTTATATCTATTTCCTAGATCCGCTCAATTACAAATCCATGTGGGGTTTAAAAATGATGCTATTATTTTAGACTTTCATGATCGTTATATTGTATGCGATCGTGAGCATTTTGAGAATAAAAAGTTAATCTTTAAACCCCTTAAAGAGCACAACCGCTATGTGTTGCAAACATACAGCCGTTGGGACGATGGTGTTGGACTCGATCCTTTTTATGAGCGAAAAAGAGATGACAAACAAATTTTTATAGATAAAATTGACAATAATGTATTGGATGATTTGGAAGATCATTGCTATGAGAAGGGTTATTGCCAAACATGGTCGGATAAAAATGGGATTGATTAAGTGGCTTTAGATTTTGTCTTGGCTTTTGTGGGCTTTGTTACGGGCGTTACAGCCGGTTTTTTTGGCATCGGCGGAGGGGAGATTGTCGTGCCTGCCGCTGTGTTCGCCGGCTTTAGCTACAGCCACGCCGTGGGCATTTCGCTTTTTCAAATGCTCTTTTCGTCTTTAGTGGGCTCACTCATCAACTATAAAAAGGGCTTGTTAGACATTAAAGAAGGCTTGGCAATCGCCCTAGGGGGGTTGTTTGGGGCAATGCTAGGCAGTTTTTTACTCAAGCACATTGACGATCGGATTTTAATGGGGCTGTTTGTGGCGGTGGTGTGCTACACCTTTTTTAAATACGCCTTTGTGAGAAAGGGCAACTACCAAAGTGCTCACTTTCAAATGCACTCTAAGCGCACCCGTTTTAAAATCCCCCTAACCCATTGGCACTTGAGTCAAAAGCATGCCATTTTAACCCTAGCAGGGCTCATCACGGGGGTTTTCTCGATCCCACTTGGCATGGGTGGGGGGATTTTGATTGTCCCCTTTTTGGGCTATTTCTTAAAATACGACACGCAAAAAATCGTGCCCCTGGGGCTGTTTTTTGTCATCTTTTCCTCGCTCTCAGGCGTGATCGCCCTAACGCACACGGGCATTTTAACCCCCCATGTTTTGTGGATCGGCTTTTTAACAGGCGTGGGCGCACTTGTCGGGGTCGGGCTTGGCATTAGATTAATCCTAGTGGCGACTGAGAAAGTCCATCGGGTGTTGCTCTTGGGCATTTACACCCTAAGCATTGCGGCGACTGGCTATAAGCTCGTTACTGAATTATAAATCTTTGCTTAAAAGCACTTGGCTAATGAGCCGTTGCTCTTTGGTTTTACACACTTGGATCACGACATCAATCGCACTTTTAAAATAACGCTCCACCACACTTAGGTCAAAGCGTGCCTTGTGCCCCATTTCAATATTTAGGGCAATGGCTTCTAGGACCTGCTCCACGCTGTTGGCGTGCAAGGTGGACATCATCCCCTTATGCCCCGTATTGCCAAAGCGCAGGAACAAAAGGGCGTTTCTGGTGTCAATTTCGCCGACCATGAGCCGATCGGGACGCATGCGCATCGCCATGTTTAGGGCGTTTTCGTAGGTGAAGGGGGTTTGCTCCATTTTACCCACCAAGAGCCCCACGCTGTTTTCAAACCCGCTTAAATCCAATTCTTGGCTGTCCTCCACGCTCACCACCCTTTCGCTTTTGGGGATAAACTCCAAGAGGGCGTTGAGTAGGCTTGTTTTGCCGCTGGCAGTCGCCCCGCTGATTAATATGTTGTGCCCCTCTTTTGCCATGCTTTTTAAATCGCTGTGGCTAAAGGCGCAGGTGGGGGCGATTTTAAATGCCTCAAGGGGGAATTTTAGTAGGCTGGGCACGCGGATATTGAGGCTGATTTGGTTATTCGTGGTGATGCTAAAGTGGTTTGCGCTCACTCTGTAGCGGGTAAAGGGGATGGAGCAGTTTAGCGTGGGGGCAAGGCTACTAAAGGGCAAATCCCTATAACTGGCTAATTGCTCGCAAAAGCGCAATAAAAACTCCTTGCTAAAAGTGAGGTCTTGTATCTTTTGGCGCGCGCCACTCAGCTTATAGAGCCACAGCTCGTTTTCAGTGTTGCTAAGAAGCTCGGTAACCCCACTTTGCAAATAGGGGGCAAAAAGGGCGATCTGCGCCTTTAAAACCTTATGGGTTTTTAGCTCTTCTAGCACCTTTTCAAGGCTTCTTGTAGGTCTTGCAAGGTATCTATGCCCACACTTTGGGTTTTCACTAGACTTGTGGTGATCGCCTTGTGGTGGTAGAGCGCTCTTAGTTGCTCGAGCTTTTCAATGTCCTCTAAGGGGCTTTTTTCTAGGGCGCAAAACTCTAAAAGCGTATTTACCCTAAAGCCGTAAATGCCAATATGGCCTAAAAAGGCGTGGTGTTGTTCGTCTCTGCCATAGGGGATCGGGGCGCGTGAAAAATACAGGGCGCGGTTTTCTGCGCCGAGCACGACTTTGACGATATTAGGGTCCTTAGCTTCTTTAGGGTTAATTTCTTTAATGCAGGTGTGCATGAAAGGCGTGTTTTGGGATTCTTTTAAAAGCGTGGCGATGATCTCTGGTTCTAAAAAGGGTTCATCGCCTTGCAGGTTTAAAACGGGGGTGTGCTCGGGCAGGTTTAAAAGCGTGCAAGCTTGAGCGCACCTATCTGTTCCGCTTGTGTGCGCCTTGTTTGTCAAAATGGCTTTGATGTTAAAATCCTCACAAGCCCTTAAAAGCAAAGCGTCATCGCACGCCACAATGACCTCATCGACCTTTTGGGCGTTGCGCGCGGTGGCGACCACCATAGGCACGCCTTGGATCGGCACTAAAAGCTTGCGGGGAAAACGGGTGGACTCTAGCCTAGCAGGAATCACAATCATGGGGCATCCTTTGTAAAAAATGCCTTATTATAGTCTTTTTGCGTGGGGTTTTCTTAACCTAAAGCTTAGTTATTTCAAGTTATGCTTTGGCTTTTAATCTACTTAAGAGAAAGGGATTCAATGGAAGTTTTAACCAGCCAGGATTATAAAGAAAAAACAAGCCAAGGGGCGGTTGTGGTCGATGTGGGAGCGGATTGGTGCCCCGATTGCCGTAAAATCGCGCCTATGATGGACGCTTTAGCCAAGGATTACAGCCAAGTGAAAATCTTTAAAGTGGATTTTGACAAGAGCGAGGATTTAAAAGAAAGCCTGGGCATTAAACGCATCCCGACTTTGATTTTCTATAAAGATGGGGCGGAAGTGGGGCAACGATTAGTCGAGCCTGATACAAAAAGCGTTATTGAAGCAGAGTTTAAAAAGTTGGTGTGATGGTTGCGGGAGGTGGATTTGAACCACCGACCTTTGGGTTATGAGCCCAACGAGCTACCGGACTGCTCTATCCCGCGTCACAAGGGGGAGTGGTTGGAGTAGAAGGATTCGAACCTCCGAATGGCAGGACCAAAACCTGCTGCCTTACCACTTGGCGATACTCCAACGAAAAAGTGCCATTATAGCTTGTTTCTTTATAAAGGTCAAGCCCCCTAGCACTTGGGGATATGTACGTGTGTGGCTAGCCCACCTAGTGAAGTTTCTTTGTACTTAGAATCTAATGCCTTGCCGACCTCGTACATGGTAGAGATCACATCATCAAGGCTCACTTTGGCTTGGTAGCCATCTTCTAGGGCGAGTCTTGCCGAAGAAATCGCCTTGATCGTCCCCACCACATTGCGCTCAATGCAAGGGATTTGCACCAAGCCGCCCACCGGATCGCAGGTTAAGCCCAAATGATGCTCCATGGCGATCTCGGCTGCGCTTAAGACTTGACGCACATTGCCCCCCATCACAAAGGCAAAGCCTGCCGCTGCCATAGAAGAAGCGGTGCCCACTTCGGCTTGACAGCCCGCCTCCGCCCCGCTCAAAGAGGCGTTCTGTTTGTATAAATACCCCACCGCCGCACAAGTGAGTAAAAAGTCTACAATTTGCTCGGTTTCTAGGGGCTTGATGTGGTGGTGGCAATAAAGTAGCACCGCTGGCACCACCCCACACGCCCCATTGGTGGGGGCGGTCACCACTTTATGCCCGCAGGCGTTTTCTTCACTAACAGCCCTAGCATAAAGCGTGGCGTAATCGACCATTGCCAGCGGGTCGGCTTGGCTAGGGTGTTTGTTTAGGCGGGCATAGACTTTGGGGGCTAGGCGTGCCATGCCAATGTAGCCGGGCAGTTGCTTTTCTTGCGAAGACACCCCATTTTTATAGCACTCTAACATCGCCTTATAAATTTCTAGGCAGTAGGTGCGGGCGTAATTCTGCCCAAATAGCGCGCTCTCGTGCATGTCCACAATGCCCGCAATGTGGGTGCGGTGTTTTTCGCACAATTCCATCAATTCTTTGGCACTGGAAAAATCAAAAGCGTTGTGTTTGGGTTTTGTGGAATTAGTTGTTTTGTGTTTTAGCTCTTCCTCTGTGTAGATGAATCCGCCGCCCGTGGAGTAATAAATTTCTTTGAGCAATAAATCCTGTTTGCTATTAAAGGCGCACACCTCCATGCCATTTTCGTGCAAACTCAAAGCTTCGGACTCAAAGAGGATGTCCTCTTCAAGGTTAAAAGAGATATTTTTTGTTTTAGCCAGGTGCAAGGTGTGCTCTTGGATCGCTTTTTGTAAAATCTCTTGCCTTTGGGACACGCTCACCTCTTTAGCGCACACTCCGCTAAGACCCACCACGCAGGCTAAGTCTGTCAAATGCCCCTTGCCGGTTAAGGCGAGTGAGCCGTGTAAGATCACCTGCACCCTAGCCACTTGCTCAAGAACTTGTTGTTCTTGCAAAAGTTTGCAAAAGCGCACGCAAGCGTCCATAGGGCCTATGGTGTGCGAAGAACTAGGACCGATGCCTATTTTAAAAATGGCAGTGATGGACTGGCTGTAAATTTCTTGTTGTGTCATGGTTACCTCATTTAACAATATTGATAATGGCGTTTAAAACGGTGAGCACACCCGTTGCAAAGATAAACCCATCGGCAATCGGGCTTCTAAAGTCTTTCATGGAAGGCAGGGCATACATCGCCACAATGGGTAAAATAAAGGTAATAGTAGCTAGGGCAGGCCCGCCCAAATCCTCAATGAAACTTAAAATGCTGGGGTTGTAGTAGGCGACAGCAATGATGCTGATCCAAAAAAATATGGTGGTCCACACATCGATGCGGCGGTGGTGGTGGGTGTTGAGTTTATCTTTAGTGAATATTTGCACAATCAAGCCCTTTAAACCCTCTTTGGCTCCGTAGTAATGTCCAAAAAAAGAAGTGGTGATTGCTAAAAACGCCACAACCGGGCCGGCATAACCAATAAAGGGGTTGTGTAGGGTGTTGGCAAAGTAGCTCAAAATGGGGATGTTTTGCGCTCTAGCTTTGGCAAAATCTGTAGGGTCTAAACATAAAATGCAAGAGAAGACAAAAAATATTACAAAGAAGAGTAAAAAGGAAGTGTTCAATAATTCAATTTGGTTAGTCTTATAGTGTTTAAGTTCCCCGTAGCGTTTTTCCACGGCTTGGGCAAAAGTCGAAATGATCGCGCTGTGGTTAAACGAGAACACCAACACAGGCAGAGTGAACCACAACGCCGCAAAAAACCCTTTAAAACTCGGGATTTCTGTAAGCATCGCCGTTTTCCAATAAGGGATCAAATATAAAGAAAATATTAATAAAATCAACGCCAAAGGATAAACAAGGGCGTTAGCAACCCGGGTTACAATCTTGGTGTTGAAAAGCATCACAAAGATCATGCCCGTGATAAGGTGTTCGGCCAAAAAGAAGCGGTTGTTCTCAAAGAAATGCAACCTCAGCTGGTTGGAAAAAAACGATTCAACTGTGTTGGTGATCCCCACACCGTAGGCTAGACAGATTGGGTAAAGGGCGAAGAAATACATTAAGGTGATTAAAAATCCAACCTTTTTGCCTAGGCGGGTGGCGGCGTGGGTGATGTCTTGGTTACCTATGGCATTGACAAAACGCGCTAAAGCCCTATGGCTTAGCCAGGTCATGGGAAAACTCAAAATCGCCATAAGCACTACAGGCCAAAACCCATGTTTGCCCGCTTGAATCGGTAAAAATAAAATCCCTGCCCCCACAGCCGTGCCAAAGAGCGACCACATCCAACGGATGTCAAAGAGATTTAATTTTTGATCCGCTTGCGCCATTTAAACCCTTGTACCTTTAAAGTCAAAGGCTGTATTGTAACAAAATTAAGACAATAGGCCACCAGTTCTAGCCACGCAAGGCGATTTAGGGGAGTTTTGTGGCGGACGGTCATCTAGGGGATTTGCAAAAAAGCGTTGTGGATGGCTAAGATGTCTAAATGCGCGGGGATGTCGTGCACTCTTAGAATGCTCGCTCCATTTTCTAGGGCTTTTAAGTGTAGGGCGAGCGTGCCGGCCAAGCGATCTTGCACCTCTCTAGCACACACCTCGCCCACGCTTTTTTTGCGGCTACAGCCCACAAGCAAGGGGTAGCCAAAGTGCAGAAAATGCGCTAAGTGTTTGATGAGGGCCAAATTCTCGGGCATTTGTTTAGAAAAGCCAAAGCCAACGTCTAAGATGATGTCGCTCATGCCTTGCTCTTGCAAAGCGGCGATCTTGGCGCGAAAAAACGCCTCCATGTCCTCCCATAAATTGTTGGCTGTGAGTTGTTGTTGCGCTTGCAGGGGCACGCCTAAAGAGTGCATCAAGACAACTTGCACCCCAAACTCCTTAGCTACAGAAAACATGAACGGGTCTTTAAAGCCGTTCACATCGTTTAGCACGCAAAAGCCATGTTTTAGAGCAAAGGCGGCGGTTTTGGAGTTATAGGTGTCTATGCTAAATTTGGCATGTTTGTAAAGGTTTTGACCTTTGATCTCGGTGCATAAATCTTTTAAGCGGGCAATTTCTGCGTTGGCGTCTGTGTAAAGGCTTCCCGGTCTGGAGCTAGCCGCCCCGATGTCTATGTAGGCGATTTTCTGCTCTAAGAATTTGTAGATTTGCTCTAGGGCTGTTTTTGCGCTGTAGCGGCTATGGGGGTAGAAACTATCGGGGGTGAGGTTAACGATCGCCATTAGAGCGGGGGTATAGGTTGGGGGGATGAAGTGGGTTTCTAGCTCTTTAGCGAGTTTTTTAAGCCCAAAATCTTGTTTAGCGCATTTTTGGGCGAGGTGTTTGAGCTGGTCTAAAGTGCCCACAAGCAAACAATCATAAGCCTTTTCTTTTGCCAAAATGCAACTTTTAGGCGTGGCTAGCTCTGCACCCACACGCAATGCCTCTTGTTTTAGAATCAAAGTGGCGCTTAGGGGCAGGTCGGTGATTTTAAAACTCAAAAGCTGGGCTTTTTTAGCCATAATGGCTTGCCCTATGGGGTGCGTGCCGATCTCTTTGAGGGCATGAGAAAAACTAGCGGGATTGAGCCTTTGTAAAAACATTAGCCCCTCGCTTGCAAGACACTTAAAAGCAAGGGCAAGAGATTATAGCTGGGGCGCAGATAAAGGGCGTTGGCGTAAAGGGCATTGTCAAATTGTGCGAGCTGAGTGGGGTTTAGGCGGATACCGACTTGTTTGACCGCCTCTAAAAGGGCGGCGATTTGGACTTTCACTTCCTCTTGGTTAAATTGTTTATCGGCGTTTTGTAGGTATCGATAAAGGGTGCATAGATCGCAAGTTTTGAGGTCTAGCCCAAAGGGTGGAAGGGGTGTTTTGGTGCGCTTGTTGGTGTGGGGCAGTCTAGAGCGGATGGTGGGCAGCAATGCGCTTGGGTGTTTGGTGATGAGAATAAAAAAGGTGTTTTTTGGGGGTTCTTCTAGGATTTTAAGCAGGGCGTTTTGGGCAAAAATGTTTAAGCTGGGCGTGGCGATGAGAAATGCCTTTTGACCGGCAAATTTCAGCACACAGCGGCGTTTAATCTCGTGGGCATGTTCGATTTTTAGCTCATCTTCACAAATAACTTCGGCTAAAAAGGGGGTGTTTTGGGCTTTAAAATCCGCCTCTAAAAATGCTCTGTAACTTTGGACCTCATCGTGAGGGGTGTTGGTGTAGATGATTTGGCTAGTCATTTAGACTCACTTTGCCTAGCAAACTCTCTAATACCATGTGCGTAAACACCCGATAAAGCTGTAAAAGCTTGTGATCGAGTAAAGGATCAAGGGACTTGAAGTTAATTGCCCCCTCTTTGAGGCTGTCTAAAAGCCACAATAAACTGCGCTCCACGCTTAGGGCTAGTTGGGCTATTTTGGAGTTGGTTGTCCCCACATACCAAAAGATATAGTTTTGGTAAACCAAATCTAAAGTGTTGCGTATCAAAGAAATGTCTTGGCTTTGCTGCAAATAAATTTGGAAGCTTTGCAAGGGGTCAAAGACCGGCACTAGGGGGTGCATGGGGTGGCTGTTTAAATGCGCCAAAGCGTAGGTTTTAAGCCACACCCTTTGACTATCCGTAGCGATAAGAACACATCCCCCCTTTAAAATATGCTCTGTGGCACACAAAAGAGGGGTGCAATCTTTAGGCAACTCAAGGCATAAAAACCCCTCTCTTTGCAGGTTAGACAGCCACTCCCTAAGGTGCATTAAAGGTCGAGTTTAAAAGCCGTGTGCAAAGTTTTTAAAGCAAGCTCGGCGGCACTAATATCGACCACAACAGAGATTTTAATTTCACTGGTGCCGATCATTAAAATATTGATATTTTCTTTGGCTAAAGCATTAAAGGCTACGCTAGCAATTCCCGAGTGCGAGCGCATCCCCACCCCCACCACAGAAACCTTAGCGACCTTGTCATCATGTTCGATTGAACCGATGTTTTGTAGATTCTTTAAAACCCGTAGACAGGATTCTAAATCGCCTTTAGACACAGTGAAGTTAATGTCAGTTCTGTTATTACGGGCAACTGTTTGCACGATCAAATCAATGTTGATCTCTGCACTGGCCAAGAGTCCAAAAATCTCCCCGGCAATGCCCGGATAATCCAAAGCATCGACAATGTTGATGCGGGCTTGGTCGGTGTCTAGAGCAATGCCACTCACAATGGGTTTTTCCAAAATCTGCTCCTCTGAAGTGATGCGTGTCCCCTCATTATTATTAAAGGAATTGCGTGTAACAAGGGGGATATTGTATTTTTTAGCCAGCTCCACAGAGCGGTTAAACAGCACCTTCGCTCCCATTGAAGCCAACTCCAGCATTTCTTCGTAGCTGATGACATCAATTTTATGCGCCCTCGGCACAATGCGTGGGTCTGTGGTGTAAATGCCGTCCACATCCGTATAAATCTCACAAAGCTCGGCGTGCAAAGCCCCGGCTAGAGCCACTGCGCTTAAGTCGCTCCCCCCTCGCCCCAAAGTGGTGATTTCCCCACTTTGGCTAATCCCTTGAAAGCCCGCCACCACCACCACAAAGTTTTGTGCCAACAACTCCCGAATTTTAGCCGTGTTGATGTCTAAAATTTGGGCTTTGGTGTAGTGTGTGTTGGTTAAGATCCCCGCTTCACGCCCACTAAGAGAACACGCCTTTTGCCCCATAGACTCCAAAGCAATGGCAAGCAACGCGCTAGAAATTTGCTCCCCACTGCTAAGCAGGCGGTCTAACTCGCGTTGGTTGCTGCGTGCGCCAAAATAGTGGGCAAGGTTTAAAAAATCGTCTGTGGTGTCGCCCATTGCCGAAACCACGACCACTAAATCTTCGTAGAGTTTTTTACTCTCAACGACCCGTTTAGCCACGGCTTCAATGCGCGCACAGCCCCCCATGCTCGTGCCTCCAAACTTTTGCACCACCAGCATTATAGGTAACCCTCTTTACGGAAATAACCGATCACTTGGCGGTAAACTTGGCGCTTGAAGTGCACAACCTTATGGAAAAGATCCTGTGTTTTGACAAAGCACCAACAATTAAACTCGGGTGAAAGGGTTTGGATATTGATCAAAGAATTGTTTTTGAGACGCACTAAAAAATACTTCTGTTTCTGCCCATCAAAGGGGTAGAGTTTTTTAGGCATCGTGGGGGGGAAGTCATAGGTGATCCACTTGGGGTATTCGGCGATCACCTCTACCGCATCTGTGCCGATCTCCTCCAAGAGCTCACGATACAAAGCCTTTAAGGGGGTTTCGCCTTGATCGATCCCACCTTGGGGGAACTGCCACGCCCCTTGAATGTCTATGCGCTGTGCGAGGAAAAATTCGCAATCCCTAGGGTAGTGGGAAGAAAGCACAACAGCGGCCACATTTGGGCGATAACTTTTTTTGGTGTCCATAGTCGTCCTTCACTTTAGCACTTAGAGCCAAAAACTAGGCGACATTATAACACACGCAAAACTGAAAGAAACCCCCTCCTCTTTATGCTTGGATTTATTTTTTAAGAGTGGGGATGAATTTTGCCAAAGCCTCGATGTCTGCATCACTCAAAGATTTTGCCTGCCCGTGCATCACGCCACCCGCCCCATAGCGGTTAAGTGTGCCCGCCTTATAGCCCATCAAATCCTCTTTAATGGTCGCACTATCGAGAGTATTGACCACATGCCCCTTACCAAAGGCCTTGCGGTCCATAGAAGGTCCATGGCAACCAGCACAGCGTTTAATGATCTCGGCAGGTTGAGCTGCCCCTAAAAGCCCAAGACCCAACACAACACCCAAGAATAAAACCTTTTTCAAAACAAGCTCCTTTAAATTTATCAAAAAGTATACTAAGATGATATTATTTAAAGGATTAAGCTATGCTTAAATCCACGCCTCCAAGAGCCCCTAGCCTTTACATACATGTCCCTTTTTGCACGAGCAAGTGCGGGTATTGTGCCTTCAATTCTTTCAGCGGGCTAGACTCCCTAAAAGATGCCTATGTGGAAGCCTTGATTGTAGACCTCAAAGACAGCCTTAAAAGCACGCCGGTTTTAAGCTCGATTTTTATCGGCGGGGGCACGCCAAACACACTAGAGCCCAAACACTACGAGTACATTTTTAACACCATTGCCACCCACACCACTAGCGCCCAAAATATAGAAATCACTTTAGAAGCCAACCCCGATCTCATCACCAAAGAGTGGTGCAAGACTCTAAGGGCGCTTGGGGCTAACCGCCTCTCTTTGGGAGTGCAAAGCTTTTTTGCCGATAAATTAAGGTTTTTGCAAAGAGAACACAGCCAACAAGATATTTTTAAAGCCCTTGAGATCGCCCACACTTGTGGATTTAATCACCTAAGCATCGATTTAATTTACAACACCCCACTAGACATGCCCGCCCGCCTTAAGGCAGAGTGCATGCAAGCAAACACCCTACCCATAGATCACCTCTCTGCCTACAGCCTAACCCTTGAAGACAACACCCGCCTCGCCAAAAGCACCGCCCCAAGTGCACTTTTAAACGCTGACTCCACGCTCCAAAATATTTTAAAAGATTTGGGTTTTACGCCCTATGAAGTGTCTAATTACGCCAAACCCTATCAAGTGCAACATAATTTGGGCTATTGGGCTGGCTGTGAATATTTGGGCTGTGGGGCTGGGGCTGTGGGGCGCATGGGTAAAGAGAGGTTTTACAAACAAAAATATGTTTTAGCCTACATTAAAGACCCCCTAAAGCGGCGCATAGAGCATTTAAGCGATCAAGATTTAGAGTTTGAAAGACTGTTTTTAGGCTTGCGCTGTGTTTTGGGGGTAGAGTTAAAAGGGCTAGATCCTAAAAAAACCCAAACCCTTGTAGAGGAGGAAAAATGCAAAATCAGCAACCAACGCTTGGTTGCTTGCGACTTCTTCCTAGCGGATGAAATCGCTTTGTGGCTCACTTAAAGCCCGAAGGCTCTATGTTAAAAGGCGGAGAATATTTTGTTGCACTGTGTTGGCTTGGCTCATTGCGTAGCTGCCAGACTGCGCCAAAATATTGTTTTTGCTGAAGTTTGCGCTTTCTTCGGCGAAGTCCACATCACGGATTTGAGATTCAGCGGCCTTCACATTCACTTGGGTGATGCTTATGTTGTTGACCGTGCTCACCATTTGGTTTTGCACAGAACCCAAGTCGGAGCGGATTTTATCCAACATTTTTTGGGCAGATTCAGCAATGTCCATCACCACCATCGCACCCCGAAGCGTTGTAACCCCAGAACCTAAAGTGAGGTTTTCCTTAGCTAGGGTGTTGTTGAAGTTAGCCCCAGAAGCACTGCGCACAGCTTGGTTAAATTCACCGAGCACATCTCTGAGGTTAACCGTGGTGTTAGCAGTTTCTCCCTTGCCAAAACCAATGGCTTCATAACCAGCGTTGGCATCAGCTACATTTGCCCCAGAAACAATGAGGATGTCTCTAGCATCTTGGCGGACCAAGGATAAACGACCATAATTCACAGAGCCATCTGTGATTTTTTGACCACCATTGAGGGTGTCTAGAGCCATTTTGCCTCCGCCACTGTCTTTATCACTACCGCCTTCGTTATCGGCCTTTAGGCTGATGCCCCGCCCATCTAGACTGCGTAGATTTAAACGCCCCGCAGCGTCTGTATAAGCCTCAACGCCTGTTTCAGCGGTGACAGCGTTAAAGGCTGCCACTAGACGACCATCGCTGTCGTTTTTCTTCACACCCACCACATTACCAATATGCACACCATTGAGAACCACATTATGTAGACTCCCCGAACGGATAGCCTCGTCTGAGGTGGAGATCACATTAGCCGTTGCCCTAACACCAGTGGCATTAGCGTTCTTATTGATCACCTCCACTAAGGCACCAAGTCCTGTACCAGCAGAAGTGGAAATTTTCACACTCTCTAGACTAATGTCATGGGTGCCATCGACCTGTTTAAAAGTCAAAGCCACTTGACCTGAAGCGGTGATCGTCTTACCGGTAACGATTTTTGTCTGCCCAATTTTGTCGGAAGTGGCTGCTTCGATACTTGCCTTAATGGTTTGGTTAGAATAAGCCCCCACTTGGAATTCTTTATTAGAGAAAGAACCCGCTAAGAGAGTTTGCCCATTGTAGGAAGTGGTGGTGCCGATATTATCCAAGCTTTGGATTAAGCGCACGATGTCGGCTTGTAGAGCCTTTCTAGATTGTGTGTTTTGCCCATCTTGAGCCGCCTGAGTGGCTTTTGTTTTGATGGTATCTAGGATTTTGATTTGCTCATCCATTGCCTTGTCAGCGATCTGGATGATGCCCATCGCATCGTTGGTGTTGGCGATTGCTTGCCCTAAACTCTTGGCTTGAGAACGCAGTGAATCGGCAATCGTCATCCCAGAAGCGTCATCGGCTGCCTTATTGATGCGTAGTCCAGAACTCAACCGCTCCAACGACTCTCTCAAATTGCGTTGCGTTAGTAACCCAGCGGCGTGGGCGTTCAACGCATTGATGTTCGTGTTGACCTGAAATGCCATACTAACTCCTTGTTGATCTCCTAAAGCTTCCTTGCTTTGGCGCACCTATAATCGGCTAAAAATTGTTTGACTCAAGCCCAAACCGCTAGTTTTGCTTCACTTTTAGGTTAAAATAGTGCTTATCGTTCAATAGCACAAAGGGGATTTTATGGCAATCAGCGTTGGTCAGTATTTATTGGAGAGATTAAAAGATTACGGCGTGGAGCACATTTTTGGTGTGCCCGGGGATTACAACTTGAGTTTTTTAGACTTGATTGAAGACGATCCAAATTTAGAGTGGATTGGCAATTGTAACGAGCTCAATGCCTCTTATGCGGCGGATGGGTATGCGCGCATTAAGCCTATGGGTGCGCTTTTAACCACCTTTGGCGTGGGCGAGCTTAGTGCCATTAACGGCGTGGCGGGCTCTTATGCCGAAAGCGTGCCCGTGGTGAAAATCGTGGGGATGCCCTCGCGCAATGTATTAGAAAACAAGCGTTTTGTGCACCACACTTTGGGCGATGGCGAGTTTATGAAGTTTTATGCCATGTATCAGGGCATCAGTGTGGCGCAAACGATTTTAAATAAACAAAATGCTAAGAGTGAGATCGATCGGGTGTTGGCCGAGTGTGCCTTGCATAAAAAGCCCGTATACATCGGTATCCCTGCCGATGTGCCCCACATGCAAATTGAAGTTTCAAGCCCCATGCTCTACAAGCCCAAGAGCGATAAAAAAAACCTCAACACCTTCATTGGAGCAGTAAAAAAAAGCTTAAAAACTTATAAATCCTTCATTGCTCTAGCCGACTACGAGGTGAACCGCTACCATTTAAATCAAGAATTGCACGACTTTATCGAAGCCACGAATTTACCCATCGCCTCTCTTTCTATGGGCAAGGGGGTGTTTTGCGAGCAACACCCAAATTTCATCGGGGTTTACAATGGGATACTAAGCGATGAACGCATTACAAACGCCATTAAAGAATCCGATTGCAACATTTTAATCGGAGTGAAACTCACCGACTCTTTAACCGCTGGATTCCACTATATTTGTGAAGAACCCACCCCTAAAATAGAAATCCACCCGCTCTACAGCAAGATAGGTGAGAAAGTTTACAGCGATATTCTCATGCAAGATGTGCTTAAAAAACTCTCCACGCTCAAGTTTGAATCCAAAATGCCCTCCAAAGAGCCCAAAGAAAAGCCCCATTTCAGCGGCAAACTCACCCAAAAACAATTCTTTAAAGTGATTGAGGGGCATTTACAGCCTAACGGGGTTTTGATCGCCGAGCAAGGAACTTCATTTTTTGGGGCAATAGATGTAAATTTGCCAAAGGGGACAAGCTTTATTGGACAACCACTTTGGGGCTCCATCGGCTACACCTTTGGGGCATTGCTAGGCAGTGCGCTTGCTGATCGCAAGCGGCGCAATGTGCTGTTAGTGGGCGATGGTTCTTTGCAGATCACCGCTCAAGAACTCTCCACTATGCTTAGAGAGAACATCACTCCCATTATTTTGGTCATCAACAACGATGGCTACACGGTGGAGCGCTGTATCCATGGGCCTGAGCGTAAATACAACGACATTAATATGTGGCACTACACCAAGCTTTTAGAAGCCTTTGATGTGCATTTGCACAGAAAGCCCCTATCCTTCAAGGTAGACACGGCTGAAAGTTTGAGCCACGCTTTAGAGCAAGCCTACAGCCACCCTGATAAATTAGCCCTGATAGAGGTGGGGATGGCTAGGGACGATGCACCCACCCTCTTAAAAAAACTAGGCGAGCTTTTTTCAGCGCAAAACAGCTACTAGCCCCACAAGACCAAGCCATCCACTCCATAGGAATTTGTGGGATCAATGGGGGGGGTGTTTAAATCTTTTAAAATGACCAAGCCCTGCGGGACAAGTTGCAAAATCTCTTTAAAATCTTGCACGATGTAAAGGGCTCTAGCCCGTGCTAAAATGGCATTTTTTAAATCCGCCACACTCGCCACTTGCACGATGCCAAGTAAGCCTAAATGCGTGGTGTAGGCAAGCATGTCTTTTAAATCCTTTTGCAACAAGCTAGGGTCTAAAACTAGAGCGTCCACGCCATAAACCAAGGCTTCTAAAATTTGGTAGCGATCCACAATCAAATCTTTTGAAATCAAGGGCTTGGTGCAAAGACGACGCACATAGCCCAACAAATCCAACATTTCTAGGGACGGCTCTTTGGCATAAAGTGGGGTGAAGTCAAGCAATAAAGCCAAAGCTTGGCTCTCTTGCGCCTTTTGTAGATTTTTTAAGAATTGTTCTAAATCTTGGCGTAAATCTAGGGCTAAAAGGGCGTGGGCTAGGGGAGTTTCTTTGGGGCGCTTAAGTTGCTCTAGGCTTAATCGTGGCAAGTAGGGGTTGTAGGCAAGGCTACGCCCCAAAAGTTCAAAGGGGCGGATTTCTTGTTTGAGCTTTAAAAGGGCTTTAAGATTGTCTATTGGCACTCAGCGATGGCTTGGGCATGGGCTTTTAACTCGGGTTGGGCGGCAATGTCCTCTTTAGAAATGCCTAAAAAGAGTTTCTTTGCTAAAGCGCAATTGCCCAGCTTGAAGTAACCCCATGCCAACGAATCGATGTAAAAAATCGATTTGGGCTCGATCTGCAAAGCCACCTTAACATAGTTAATCCCCTTGCGGATATTTAGACCGGACTCAATGAGCGAATAGCCCAAGAAATTATAGAAAAAGGCATCTTGAACATCTAATCGACCCTTATGCAATCTAATTTGCTCCCGCCGTTCGGCAATGGCCCTCTCAAGTTTATGGGTGATAGGCAACATGTCCGCTCTACTGAGTTTTTTATGTGCTGTTAGGTGTTCATAGGTGTAAACCGCCTCTAGGGCTAGAAATTTAGGGTCCCTATGTTCCTTGTAGAGCAAGCCGGCTTGTTTGGAGGCTAGGGCGAAGTTTTTTTGAGCGGTGTAAAGGTCTAGGAGCAAACGGCGGTTAAAGGGGAAGTTTTTGGCAATCTTTTCAGCCTTATTAAATTCTTTGAGCATCACCAAAACCTCAATGTAAAGCTGTGCGTTTTGCACTATGGGGTTTTTGTGGTAGAGCACCCCAAAGACCTCTTTGGCTTTGGCAAGTTGGTTCATTTGGACTAAAGTGTTGAAACTCTTTTGGCACAATCCGGGCGAACAGCCGTATTTTTCTAAGTGAGAAACGATGAGGTCTGCAGCTTCTTGTTGGCTGTTTTGGATGAAGTAAAGTGTGATGAGCTTCTCTAAAGTGTCCTCATCGTGCACTTGGTTGTAGAGCTTACTTAAAATGTCAAAGGCTTTGGTGTATTGTTTCTCGCCAATGTAGAGTGCACCTAACACGCTATCAAGCATCAAAGACTTGTCCTCTTTGCGGATCCTCTCTAGTAGAATGATTGCCTTTTTGATTTGCCCCGTTTTGATGTAGCCATCCACTAAGATCTTGTTGATCGACAAGTCTTTGTTGTTTTTGGTAACCTTTTTATAGAGCATGGCGAGCTCTACGGCGGTGTTAATGTCGCCCAAGCTGGCAGCTGAAATGGCAGCCTCTTTGGCGTAAATGATATTGTGCGTTTCTTTGTAAAGCTGTAGATAGCCCTTTTTAGCCGTGGCAAAGTCGCCCCTGTGGAAGGCATCCGATGTGATTAAAATTTGCTGATCTTCTGTAGCACTTTGGGCAAAGAGCATGCTACTTAGAGCCAGCCCTAGACCCAAAAACCTCCAAGCTTTAATTCTCTGTTGTGGCATAAAACCTCGAAACCTCGCTTATGTGTAAAATTTGCACCGGAGTATACCGCATAAAAAACATGTTTTAGTTAACTTTGACCCCTGGGCAAAGGGCGCACAATTTTCTCATCTCTTTTACATCCTTGAAACACTCCCAAAATGGGAAAGTCTTGCATTGTTTGGGGCGCACGGGGTAGATTTGACAAAGCTTTGTGTTTTCATCCAAAAATATGCACGCATAGCCCTCTTTAGGGTTGCTAGCGGGCTTTTCTAGCAGGCTGTAGGCATAGCCCACTTTTTTGACATATTTAAGGGTGAAACTCTCAAAAGGTAAATTTAAAAATGTGCTGATGGCTTGCATTTCTACCGGCTTGAGAAAAACATAACCTTTCTGCCCTAAACAGCATTTTGCCCCACATGTGGCGCAAGCTTTGGGGTTAAAAGTAAAATCCATTAAGGCTCAACAGCTTTGTAAGCGACACGCATGCCAAAGTCTAAAGCAAGGGCATGTTCACTCTTGGCAATGGTGATGGGAAATTCAATCTCCATATGCGCACTAAAGCCCACTAAACCATCAAAAAAGGCGTAAAAATCATCCAAATTGCGTGCGTGGGCGCTCACCCGCAATTCCTCGTAGATGCAATGGTTTATGAGGTCGATCCTACGATTTTTTTTTCGGATTTGAATGTGGGTGAAGTGCTTGTGTAGTAGAGTGTTTAGATGATTGTTTAACACGGCATAGTTGGGGTGCTTGAGCAAACGACTATTTTTTTGTTTTATGGTGCGGTAGACCTGCAAGGCGTTGACAAAATTTTGGCGCTGGTAGGCAACAATCATGGCTTGCTGGCGGGCATCGGCATCTTGAGATTGGTAACCGATCATCTTTGGGTAGAGCCACAGACTCACACTCACCACCCCCACCACCACAAAAACTATGAAAAAGACGAAGTTCTTAACCAAGCGTTCAAAGGCCAAATCCTCAGCGTAGCGGGTAGCGTAGAGTTGTTCGAGATTTTGCTCTGTCAGTCGCTCGCCTTTTCAATGTAGGGTAAAACAGAGGAATTTATGGAAACAAAGCTAAACCACCCATTACTGAGAGGGTAAAACTTGACATTGCTATTTTCAAAGATCAAGTTGAGCCTTTGTTGGATTGTGCGCTTAAAAACCTCTTTGGAGGGGACAACACCCTTAAGAACCAAGCTGGAATAATCGATGGTGATAGAATTGATGGTGATAGAGTCGGGGATTATCTCTAAAATCCCCCTAATGGAGTCTTTGGTACCAGTTATGTGGGAGGCTTGACTTTGCGCACTTTTTAAAGCTTGTCTTGTATGTTCGATGCGTTCTTGGACATAGTGGATCTCATGGCTATAAATACGGCCCTGCACTTGAGATATTTCTGTCCTGCTTTTGGTGATCTCAATGTATTTTTGCAAAAGATAAGTTAGGCCATATACAACCCCCATAGAGAGCAGAATATAAAACAGCCAAATCTTGGCGAGCAGATCCAACATGTGTTTGGGGAAAGGTTTACTATAGCTGAACTTCATTGTATTGTTCTTTTTTGGCTAAAATTCCCATCTGTTCGACTAAAGACATAGGGATGTGGACAACTTCTAGCATGAGCTCGTCTTTTAGCGCATCGATGAGTTGGTAAGAAATTTCATAGGTGTGCAACACCCACACCTTTTGGACAAAATCCTCAACACGGTAGTTTGGGTTTTCGTAGGCTGTCTTGATCGACTCCTCTAAATACTTGATAATATCGGAAGCGTGGAACATGTTATCCACTAAGGCTTTGGGGTCTTGATTAGACTTTTCTTCAGGTGGAGGGGACTCAAAATTAAAATCCATTTGCATCAGGTTAGCCTCAATAGACTTTAAAAAAGATTGCAAAACATGCTCTTCGTGTTCATAGCCAACTTGATCTTCTTGCATTTGTACCCCATAATCCGCCTCGATCACTCCTAGGGGGTAGAATTTGCTGTAACAAATGCTCTTGCAGTTGTTCACCATCACAAACAAACGAGAGTGTTCTAAGAGTGCATAAACGGCCACTTTCTCTTCTAACATGGGTTTGATGAAGCTATACATAAGAAGAAAAGGTGAAAAAATGTAGTCGACCTTGAAGGCGAAGGAAAAGGTTTTACGGTCGCTTTCTAAAGATTGCTTGGGGATATAAAAGCAGTAATCATCGACTTCTAGGACAACTAAGTCCTTTCTGCGCAACCCCTGTGGGATGTGTTGCTCCAACTCAGATTTTTTACACATCCCTTGATCTGTGCTTTTAGACATCCCACAGATATAAGAAAAAGGGTAGACGCTAGTAAAATCGCGGGTATCCTTTACTGCCTTGATAGGGATCATGCCATCTTTCACGGGGTAGGCTTTGTTGACAATTTCGCGTGTCTTTCTCCATTTTAACCTTTCTGCCCGCCCGAGTAAAACCTCATGGTCTAAATTAAAACAGATAAAAACATCGGAGAAAAGCAAGGAGCGCACGCTGTCATGAAAGACGGTTTTAAAAAAGCTAAAAACCCCCATTACACCGCCTCCATGCGCTGCTTCAGCAACGCTTTAGCCTCTTGTAAATCCATGTTCTTAGGGATGAACAAGGGGGAGAACATGTAGTAATTGATTTTAGAAAAGGGTTTAGGCAACTTAAAGCGATCCCAAGTGTTGAGCGTGAAAGCGTTGCTAAAAACCACGCGGCACACCACCACCCCCACCCCCGTTTTTTGTGCCAACGCCACCACCCCATCGGCAACGCTATGCCTTGGTCCCTTGGGACCATCGGGGGTGATGCCAATATCCTCCCCACCCTTGAGCCTTTTGATCGCCTCAATGAGCGCGCCCACCCCGCCCTTTTTGCTAGAGCCTCTAATGGCTTGAAAGCCAAAGCACTCAAAGAGTTTTGCCGCTAGCCCGCCGTCAAAATGCTGGCTGGCGATCACTGATAAATTTGCTTTAGGCTTGATGCGCAAATAGGCAAAGGGCAACATCGCCATCTCCCCATGCCAGCAGCTAGCGATGAAAGTTTGTTTTTGCAACCCCTCGGCTAAAAAAAAGCGGTTTTTACAAGTCTTAAACAAAATCCGCAAAACCCAATAGAGCAACACGGGTAAAGCGCGTAAAACAAAGCCGTTTCGTAAGCGTTTCAACAACACACTTAAGCGATCCTCCCCTTTAAACTCCCCTTGTGGTGCGCCACCACTTTAACCGCCACAAAATCCCCCACGCCAGCCCCGCCAGCCTCAAAGCTAAGTAGCCGCCCGTTACCACTGCGCCCCTCAGCCACACCCTCGGCGATTTTCTCGATCAAAACCTCGTGGGTTTTGCCAAGCTCGGCTCTAGCCTTTTGCTCTAAAATCTCTTTGTGGCGGCTTTGTAGCCGTTCTAAATGCGCGCTTGCTTCCTCTTTGGGGACTTTATTCTCCCATGTGTAAGAAGGCGTGAGCGGACGGGGGGAGTAAATAAAACTATAGAGTGTGTCAAAGCGCACCTGCTCTAAAATATCTAAAGTGTCCGTAAAGTCCTTAGGCGTTTCGCCAGGAAAGCCCACGATGATGTCCGTGCTAATGCCCACTTCAGGCACGAGGGTTTTTAAACGGGTGATGCGATCTAAATACCATTCTCTGCTATATCCCCTTTTCATGGCTTTTAAAATGGCATTAGAGCCGCTCTGCAGGGGGATATGAATACTTTTACACACCTTGGGGTTAGCGGCAAAATGCTCTAAAAAAGCGTTGTCCATATGCAAGGGGTGGGGAGATGTAAAGCGGATGCGTTTAAGCCCGCTAATTTGGCTTAAGTTTTCTAGTAAAGTGGTGAAATTTACCTTTGGGTGTGCGGTGCTAAAGCGCACGCCGTAGTTATTGACATTTTGCCCTAAAAGCAAAATCTCTTTCACCCCAGCTTGTGCTAATTTGTCCGCCTCTTTTAAGAGCAAATCCATAGGGATAGAAATCTCTTTGCCCCTTGTGTGGGGGACAATGCAATAGGTGCAATGCTTGTCGCACCCGATAGAAATGTTTAAAAGGGCTTTAACGCTGCTTGGGGCTTGGCTGGCAAACACATAAGTGCTGTCGTCATGGTCTAAATCGATGGCAACTGCTTTATCCTGCTTGATGATTTGGCTGATTTTAGACACATTGCGCGCGCCCAAAACAAAATTGACGCTCGGGGCTTTTTTTAGGATTTCTGCGCCCATATGGCTTGCCGTGCAACCACACACGCCGATCTTCGCCCCCGGCTTTTTAATCTTAGCAAACTGCCCGATCTCAGAGAACAACTTTCTCTCTGGCTTCTCACGCACGCTACAAGTGTTGATTAAAATCAAATCCGCCTCGCTAGGCTCGCTTGTGGGGGTGTAGCCCACCTTGCCAAGTTCGCCCACCATATGCTCGCTGTCACGGCTATTCATCGCACAACCCATCGTTTCAATGTAAAGTTTCACAAACCGCCCTAAATGATGTGCATTTGGTAGATGAAGTCCTTTTCATCCGAGCTTACTTGCACTTGCGACAAATGCACCCGACAATTCTTTTTTTCCAAAAACGCCACCGTGGCCAACATATCCTTATGGGGATTTGTGGGGGCAAAGTAAAAAATATGCTCGTTCTTTAGGTATTTTTGGTGCAATTCTTCTAAACTCAAGCTAGGGGTTTTGCTCTGTTTGCGATCCATTTTCGCCAAGCGCAGTTCCATTAAGACCTCCCATGAAATAGCCTTGAAGTTTAGCCTACCTTGCCTTAAAACCCCTTTTAGAGCCCCACACCCACTCCCCGCCGATGTATAGACTCTGCGCCCTTCTTGCCTGCAAGAGCCAATGCAACACCCCTTGTAAGTTGGGCTGAGAGTTAAAACCAAAGAGGGCAAAATCCGCTAAAAAGCCCGCTTGCAAACTCCCCCCTTGTAGGCCCAAAGCGTGGCTGGCGCGTAGGGTCGCCCCGAGCAAAATTTGGGGTAGGGCCTCTAAAAGGGGAACATTCAAGGCAAAAAGGGCGATGCGCAGTTCCTCTAAAAGTAGGGTGTTGGCATTAGAGCTTGCGCCATCTGTGGCTAGGGCGATCTTCACACCCGCCTTATTTACCTGCTTAAAATCCAAGAGTTTACCGCTTAACAGGCGGTTAGAGCGCGGGCAAGAAATGAGCGTGGGGTGCGCACTCTCTTTGACGTGCTGTAAATGCACCTTTGTGGCAAACATGGCATGCACTAAAAGCAACTTTTGCCCTTGAAATAGGTCTAAAAACTCTAAAGGGCTTACATAGTGTGGGGCACTTAGCCCGTGTTTGGCGTAAAAATCCTTGAAATATCCCCCCCGCCCCTCTAAAAAGTCCAACTCCGCCTTAGACTCCAAAAAATGCGTGGAGACCACGGGGCTTTTGTAGGTACTTAAAACCTGCTTGGCTAAGTCTTTATGCACTGAATAGGGGGCGTGGATGGCAATGGCGGGGGTGAATTTCGCACTTTGACATTCAAGGCTTAGAGCGTGGCGCTTACTAAACGCCTCAAAAGCGGGGGTGATATCGGCGTTTGCCCCGATGAGCTCATCAAAGAACACCACCCGTAAGGGGCTCTCTTTTAAGATAGGGCGATCCAAACCATAACTGCTGATCGCCCCTACACTCGCCACGCCTTGCATGAGTTGCTCGCACACCGCTTTTTGCATATGCGCTGTGGCTTTTTTGAGCACTTGGCTTCTGTTGGACATGACTGAGCTAAGCCACCCCTCAAAGCTCCCATAGCTAAAATTATTTTTCTGCCCCGCAAACTCAAAATGGATATGCGGGTTTGCCAAAGCGGGCATTAAAAGGGCGTTTTTATAAAAATGGGCTTTTGCGCTTGGGTGCTTGGTGCAAAGTTTAGCGTAATCGCCCACTTCTAAAATGCGCCCCCCCTCAAACAACACCCCCCCATTAGGCAGAATATCAAAGCTCGGGTTACACACAAGCGCGCACTTCGCTCCCAAAATTTTAAGCCCCATAGACAATATCTTCCCCTTGCAATACCAAGCGCACAACCCCTTTTAAACTCTCTTTATAGTAGGGGCTGTGCTGGTTTTGCACCACCTCCTCCCCCCCAAGGTCCACGAGCATCAAGCGCGCCTCTTTGCCCTCTTGCACCGCACCGCAATTTAACCGCAAGAATTTAGCCGGCGTGCTTGCCATGAGCTCTATGAGCCTTTCAAGGCTCACTAGGCCCGTTTGGACTAAATACGTGTAGGCGAGACTAAAGCTGCTTTCAATGCAATGCATGCCAAAAGGGGCTTCTTCAAAGATGTCTTGCGCTTTGGGGGGACGGGTGTAGTGTAGGCTTGTTAGCATGTCAATTTGCCCCCCTTTTAGGGCTTTGTGTAGAGCTTTTTGCTTCTCTTTGCTTTGCAGGGGGGGCAGGATTTTAAAGCGGGGCTCGTAGGTTCTATAAACGCTCTCGGTGAGGATGAGGTGGTGTAGAGGGGTTTGCACGAATAGGGGCGCGCCTAGAGATTTTAAGCTTGCGGCGATGTTTAACGCGTCCATTTCCACCACGCTATCTAGCATGGTGTCTCTTTGGATATGCAGCGCCATGCTGGCGTATTTGCCCACCTCTTTAATTTGGATGAGCGGGCTCACACTGGGCAGCCCGAGTTTGTAGGCTAGGGGGGTGCTGTCTGCGATGCCTAGAGTGGGGCGGCCCTCATAGCCGCGCACACCGCACACCAGGGGCAAGTTCAACATTTTGGCATAATCTAGGGCGGGCAAGAGCTTCTGCCCCTCTAGGTTGTAAATGTAAAGGCAGGCAGGGCTAGATAAACTGCTTACAATCTTAGATAAATTTTGTAGGCGTTGTTTGGCGTTTAAGGGGTGCAAACAAATGGGGTCTTTGGCTTTTTGCGCCTCTTTGGCGGTGGTGTTTTCTAAATTGTCCTCTGCCTCTTTAAAGTCCAAAGGCTGCATTTCTGGCTCGTGTAAAGAGTAAAGGGGCTCTAAATCAATCCCCATGAGCGTGCCCACCCCCCCTTTAAAGGCTTGGGCTTTTAGGGCGGCGTAGGTGGTGGCTTGCAGGTTATGCAAGAACACGCCCAAATCCACAAGGCTAGGCAAAAGTGTAAGCCCCTTGCCCTCTAAAACCTTTTCGCCCTCTGTGGGGCATAGGGATGGGGCGATTTGGACGATGTGTGCGCCTAAAATGCGCACATCCACGCCCGCACCGCCCATAAGCTTGATATTTTTGAGTAACAAAAGACCTCCTTAAAGTTGCAGTAAAAACGCCCCCAAGCGATCCATTTGTCCGCTTAAGATCAAAACACCCATGCCCACTAAGAGCAACCCTGAGAAAACCTCCACCGCCCGGCTGTAAGTGCGCATTTTTTTGAGCACTCCCCACACTTGGTTAAGCAACAGCGCCACCACCAAAAAGGGCAGCCCAAAACCCAGCACAAACACGCCCAAAAGCGCCATGCCATAGGCGTGCTCCGCCCCACTAAGTAGGACGATGCTTGTAAAGATAGGGCCGATGCAAGGAGTCCAACCTAGAGCAAAACTCACGCCCAAAATGAAGGGGATGAGGCTGTTTAAAAAAGGATTCTTAAACTCTAGGCGCACTTCTAGGGTTTTGCTTTTGTAAAGCCATTTAATAGGCAAGACCCCCAAAAAGTGTAAGCCAAAGACCACCACCACCAAGCCCGCCACCACCCGCACCCAAGGGGCGTTTAAATAAGCGTGCATGATCCTTGCCATAGACACCCCGATGAGCCAAAAGACCAAACCAAAGCCCAGCACGAACAAGCTAGCCTTAGCCAAAACCGCCCAACGCGGGGCGTTGCCACTTTTTAATTCCTCTAAAGAAGTTTGCGAGATGTAGGACAAGTAGGCGGGGATTAGGGGCAAAACGCAGGGACTTAAAAACGCCAAAATGCCCGCCAAAAATGAAGCAATCAAGGGTGTTTTGTCAAAGAGCGTCAAAAGGTTGTCCTCGAACATCTACCTATCCTAAGTTTTTTGCTATAATACCGCACAATTATAGTACACCTAGCATTTAGATTTAAGGACATTAAGCCACCGATGCAAACCCCCATTGAAGAAACCACCCAGCCCACGAAGTCTTTTAAAGATTTGGGCTTAAACTCCAAGATTTTAAAATCTATCGCCGAAGTGGGCTTCACCCAGCCTAGCCCCATACAAGAAAAGGCGATCCCTTTAGTGCTTGCAGGCAAGGATGTGATCGCCCAAGCCCAAACCGGCACGGGCAAAACCGCCGCCTTCGCCCTACCCATTATCCAAAACTTGCAGAACAATAAAAGCGTAGAAGCTTTGGTGATCACGCCCACTAGAGAGCTGGCGATGCAAGTGAGCGATGAGATTTTTAAACTCGGCAAAAGCTCACGCACCCGCACGATTTGTGTCTATGGCGGGCAGAGCATCCGCAAACAATGCGAACTTTTGGAGCGCAACCCGCAGGTGATGATCGCCACCCCGGGCAGGCTCTTAGATCACCTAAAAAACAAACGCTTAAAACGCTTTGCACCCAAAGTCGTGGTCTTGGATGAAAGCGATGAAATGCTTGACATGGGCTTTTTGGATGACATTGAAGAGATTTTTGACTATTTGCCCGAAAATGCGCAGATTCTCTTGTTTTCTGCCACCATGCCCCCGCCCATTAAAGAGTTGGCGAATAAAATCTTGCAAAACCCCGTGTCCGTCCACATTGCCCCCACGCATGTAACCAACGCCGACATTGCGCAACGCTTTTATGTGATCAATGAACATGAGCGCAACGAAGCGATCATGCGCTTGTTGGATAAAGAAACCCCCAGCAAAAGCATCATTTTTATGCGGATGAAAAGAGAAGTGGATGAATTGCACCAATTTTTGAGTGCGAAGGGCTATAAGACCACGCCCCTACACGGCGACATGGAGCAAAGGGCGAGGCAAGCTTCTATTAAAGCCTTTAAGTCCAAACAAGCGGATGTCTTGATCGCCACGGATGTGGCGAGTCGGGGGCTAGACATCAGCGATGTAAGCCATGTATTCAACTACCACATGCCCCTAAACACCGAGAGCTACATCCACCGTATCGGGCGCACGGGGCGGGCGGGCAAAAAGGGCGTGGCGATCACACTTGTAACCCCCTTAGAATATAAAGAGTTGCAACGCATGCAAAAGGACATCGGCGCGTCTTTAGAGCTTTACGAAATCCCACACATGGATGAGGATCGCTTGGTCAAAGCCCTTTCAAAGGTGGAAGTGGACGCTGAGGTCGTGAGCTTATACGAGCAACTGACTGAGCAGTTTGAACCCTCTCAGTTGGTGCTCAAGCTCTTAAATTTGCAATTTAAGAGCCACAAGGTAGATTTAGACCATATTTTTACAGAGTCAAAGCCAAGCGAGTCTAAAAAACCCCCAAGAAGTTCGAGACCCCGCAAAAATGGGCGTTTTAAGGACTCCAGACGCAAGTATTAAGAAAATAGAAAAATAGGAAAACATCATGAACCACCCTTTTATTTGGCAAGATGGCAAGCTTGTCCCCTTTGAAAAAGCCACCATCCATGTTCTCAGTTATAGTCTGCACTACGCTAATTTGGTGTTTGAAGGCATCCGCGCCTATAAGGGCAAGGACGGCTTGTTTGTGTTCCGTTTGCACGATCACATGCAACGGCTTTTGGATTCGTGTAAGGCGGTGGGGCTAAAGATCCCCTACTCCATAGAAGAGCTAAACCACGCCACACTAGAAACCTTGCGGGCGAATAAGTGCGATGCCAACACCTACATCCGCCCCTTTGTGTTCATGGGGCTTGGCACACTTGGCATTTGTGCGAGCAACCCCCCCATCCACACTGCCATTGCCACCGTAACTTGGAAAGACAACCAACACGAGGGCATTAAGGTCAAAACCAGCTCTTATAGAAAGCCCAGCGTGCAATCCACGATGAATAAAGCCAAAGCCAGCTCCAACTACCTAAACTCCCAACTCTCTAAGCAAGAAGCCTTAGATTGCGGTTGCGATGAGGGCTTGCTGCTTGATGTCAATGGCTTTGTGGCGGAGGGTTCGGCTGAAAGCTTTTTTATGGTGAAAAAAGACAAACTCATTGTCCCCCCCCTAGATTATTCGCTCGATTCAATCACCCGCCAAACCATCATTGAGCTCGCCGAGCACTTAAACATCCCCATGGTGCACCGCCATGTGGTGCGTGAGGAAATTTACAGCGCCCAAGAAGCCTTCTTTGTGGGCACGGGTATGGAGATTTTACCCATTAAGTCTTTGGACTTTAGACCCATTGGCACGGATAAAAAACCCATCACCAAAGCCCTATTCGACACCTATATGAGGCTTGTTAAGGGTGAAACAACCGGTGATTTGGCAAAATTTGCGCATTATGTCGTTCGGGTCTAAAGGAAGTGTATGCCCATTGATCTCAACGAGCATCTAAAGCGTAAGCAGAGTCCTAACTCTGACAACAATACCCCCAATAATTCTAACAACACCCCCAAGAGCCCCAAACCCCCAACTCTGCCCTCTAATTTCTTGCAATCCAAGCGATTCACAACTTTAATCATTGCGATTGTTGTGTGTGCCCTGCTCTTTTTGGCAAAGCCCTTCATGGTGATCCAATCGGGTGAGATCGGCATTAAGGTTACGGCGGGGCGTTACGACCCGATCCCCTTGCAACCCGGGATACACTTTTTTATCCCCCTAGTGCAGGATATTCTAGTCATAGATACAAGGGTGCGCACGATCAACTTTTCGCGCACCGAGGACATGGGGATTGTGGGGAAAAATCAGGGGATTTTTAGAAACGATGCGATCAATGTGATGGACTCAAGGGGGCTCACCGTCTCCATTGAGCTCACCGTGCAATACCGCCTCAACGCCCAAACCACGCCCCAAACGATCGCCACCTATGGTCTTAGTTGGGAGCAAAAGATCATCAACCCTGTGGTGCGTGATGTCGTGCGCTCTGTGGTGGGACGCTATCCAGCCGAGGACTTGCCTATCAAGCGCAACGAAATCGCTGCTCTCATCAACACAGACATTAATAAGGAGGTGTCTAAACTGCCCAATTCTCCTGTGCAATTAAGTTCTATCCAGCTAAGAGAAATTGTCTTGCCTACCAAGATCAAAGAGCAGATCGAGAAGGTGCAGATCGCCCGCCAAGAATCCGAGCGGGTGAAATACGAGGTGGAAAAGGCCAAACAAGAGGCCCAAAAAGCAGCGGCTCTAGCTAAAGGTGAGGCGGATGCCAATCGTATTAAAGCTCAGGGCGTGGCGGATGCGATCGTGATCGAGGCCAAGGCCAAATCTGCGGCCAACACCAGCATCGCCCAAAGCCTGAGTGAAAAGCTTTTGAGTTTGCGCCAAATTGAAACCCAGGGGCAGTTTGACGAGGCACTGAAAGTGAATAAAAACGCCCAAATCTTTTTGGTCCCCGGCGGTGCCGTGCCCAACATTTGGCTAGACACCAAGAGCCACCAAAAGGCAACAGCCACCACGCACAATAAATGATCGACACGACCACAATTTTATACTCTGTCCTTGCCCATTTAAAGGTCTTTTGGGCAAATGCCAGCCCCTTTGCCTTGGTGGTTTTTGGCATGCATTGTGCGTTTTTCTTGTGTTTTTATATCCCAGGGCTCTTGTTCCGGGGTCTTGTGTCCTCTTTTTTTTATATTTTAGCCACCTTATGTATCCTTGGTACACCCTTTACGGTACGCTATCTGCTTGAAGAGCAGCTTTTTAAAATCCAAACCGACATACGCGAAGCCTTTTCTCTCACCTACACCAATGCTTTTATGGCAAAGGTCCATGTCAAAAATGTCGGACATTTAGCCATCAATCAGTGTATTTTGCGCCTAGATATTCTACACCCATCATACAATAAGTTCCAAGAGTATCTGCACAAATGGGTGTTTGCACACACCTACACCCAAAGTTTTAAGGTACAAATCCCCCCCAAACAAGCTAAGGATTTGGTGATGGACATTGAAAATTACCCCTACAAACAAGCCCCCTTTAAACTCTCTGCAGATTGCTATTGATTGCTTTTTGCATTTTTACCAAAATTCGTTATAATGGGCGGGTTTATTTTTAAAAAACGAAAGGATTAACATGGCAGTTGGTATTTTTTACGGCACAGACAGCGGAAATTCTGAAACAATTAGCGGTAAAATTGCTGAAAAACTAGGTGGGGTGAAAGTATATGATGTGGCCAAAGCGTCTAAAGCAGACTTTGATGGTTGTAGCTCTGTGGTTTTGGTGGCACCCACTGCGGGAGCTGGGGATTTGCAAAGTGACTGGGAGGAGTTTTTAGGTACTTTGAGCGATACGGATTTTGCCAACAAAACCATCGCTCTAGTGGGTCTTGGTGATCAAGACACCTACTCTGAAACCTTTGCTGAGGGCATTTTCCACATCTATGAAAAAGCCAAAGCTGGTAAGGTTGTGGGCTTCACTTCTACAGATGGTTACAATTTCGAGGCTTCTAGGTCTGTAGAGGGTGGTAAATTCGTGGGTCTCGTGCTCGATGAAGACAACCAGGACGATCTCACCGACAGCCGCATCGATGCTTGGATCGGTGAAGTGAAAGGGCAACTCTCGTAATTCTTGCAAGTGGGGGGGATTTATTCACTCTAAAAGCGTATACTACAGTTCCTAAACTTGTTGAAAGGAACTGAAGTGTTTCAAACACGCTTTTTACCCCCGACTTTGCTTTATTTGGTGATTTTAGGTTTCTCGGCTTGCACCAGCACACACAAGAAAGATGTTTTTCTAGCCAATGTGCCCGCTTGGATGCTTGAAGACCGTAGTGCCTTCATCACGCAGGGCATCGATAGTTCGCACATCATAGACGGGCAGATCGCCCGCTCGGAGAAAATCGCTAGGGAGCGGGCGCGCTTTCGAGTCGCCCAGCACATCGGCAAGCAAATTAAAGATGTGTTCAAACAAACCCAAAACGCCAATCAACGCCCCTTTGATGACAATATTTTTAAACAGATTGTCCAAGCCATCGCTGCCAGCCTAGATCAGGGAGTCCAGCTGGGCGAATACATCAACCCCAATAACCAAGAAGTTTTTATTTTGGTGCGCGTGGATGGCTACGATCGGGGCTTACTTGAAAAGAATTTACTCGCCATCAAACCCATCCACACCAACACCATCAAAGCCCTGCAACAAGCAGTCCGCCAAGTCTTTAAGGATGCGATGAACTATGGAGATGTGAAAGTCCCCCAAAGCATGTAGTCTAAAACAACCCCAAGAGTTTGGCAAGGGCGAGCACCACTAAGGAGAGCCCCCAAAGCCAAAAGAAGCTGTAGGCGATGTGCCGCCCCATAGAAAGTTTAGCTAGCCCCAAACCTAGCCATAAGGCGGGCGCAAAGGGGGAGACAAAAGTCCCCACAATCGAACCGATGAGCATTGCATAGCCTGTCGCTTCCCCGCTCACACCATAGGGGGCGGTGATGTGGGCGACTATGGGAAAAAGTGTGAAATAATAGCCATTGGTGTCTAAGAGCAACTCAAAAGGCACGCCAAAAACTCCTGTGATGATGTGTAGGTGTTTAGTCGCAAAGTCGGGTAAGAGCAGGCTTAAATGTTGGGCTAAATCCACAAGCATGCCAGAGCCGCTTAAGATCCCAATATACACCCCGGCGGCAAGCAAGATCACCGCCATAGAGATGGCTTCAGGGGCGTATTCCTTCACCTTTGCCATGCGCTCCTTGGGGTTAGCGTAATTGATTAAAAGCACCGCACACAAGGCCAAGAGAAAGCAAAACTCAGGAGGCAAGATTTTAAGCATCACCGATCCCAAAGCAATCAGGGCGGTTACGACATTGATCCAAAAAAAGCGAGGGTGATCCAATGTCTGCACACCTAAACCCCCCTGCACTTCTAGCCCCGTCTTCATAATGCGCCGCTTTTCTTTAAAGCCTAGAAACACCGCCATGAGCAAAATACACGCAAAGCCAAGCAGCTGCACCTTGATCAAGGGGGTGTAGAGCGCACTCACATCTGTGCCTAGCACGCTGGCGATACGCCCAAGCGGCCCACCCCAAGGGAGCATGTTTGCCACGCCCGCACTGGCGGCTACGAGCAGTAGGAGCAAATAAGGGTTCATGTTTAAGCGTTTATAAATGGGCAAGAGCGGAGGGATCACCACTAAAAAGGTGCTTGCCCCAGAGCCATCCAAGTGGGCGATCATCGCAATGAGGCATGTCCCCACACACACCGCCACTACACTGCCTTGACTGAGTTTAATCAGCGCATTGATGAGCGGATTAAACACCCCCACATCGTTTAAAACCCCAAAAAACAAAATCGCAAAGATGAACATGATCGCGATGTGTGCCACTTTGCCGATGCCCTGTTTGAAGTAGCGCACCAACTCTTGCATATGGTCTTTAAAGGTGTAGAGGGCGTTGTGCTTGGCAAAGAGCGGAGCTAAATTCTCCTCAATGTGTTTGGCATTAGGATAAAGGGCTGCTGCGCCGGCTAGATAAAATTTTTCCACTTGCGCTTTAGAGAGTGGGGGGTAGTCCTTCATTTTGGGCTTGAAACCCAGCGCCACATTGCCCGCTTTTCTAAAGGCGTGGCGCAAATGCCCATCTGGTGGATCAAAACCATTATCTTTAGCAAGGTGCTTTAAAAAGTGCTTTTCATTGGAGTGGCTGAGCATATAAGCGTAATTCTTAGGCACTACAGGCTGAAAGATTAGGGCAGAAGTGAGCCAAAAGCCAAACAATCCGCCTAAAGGCACGAGGGTTAAGGCGACCATTGGCGAGAGTTTATCGGTCAAAAGCAAGGCGATCAACGAAGTGATGATGAGGATGGCAAAAAGGGTTAGCATGGCTTTTATCCTCCAAAGCGATAAAAGCTCTAGCCTAGGTCCTTTTTCTTAAAACTTCCTTTCAAGTCCAAAATGCTAAACCCCAACGCATCGTCCTCGCACACCTCAATGCACCGCCCGCAACGGGTGCACTCCCCCGAATTGACCGACACGCTTTTAAGCCCCACCATCCACAGCACCTGCCGCTCGGGGCAAATTTCCCAACACAGTTCGCACTTGGTGCAACGCATCGCGTCATGCTTGATCTTTAAGAGCGCGTAGCGGCTGGTGAGCGCATAAAACGCCCCCAAGGGGCAGAGTTTGGAGCAAATGATTTTATCACCCAAAAACGCATCCACGCAAAAGAGCAACAACGCCACAATGAGCCACGAGGCCGTGCCTAAAATGATCCCCCTTTGCACCACCCCGATGAAGGACACACTCTCAAAGGCGGGCGTGGCAAGCGCAAAGGAGAGGATTAAGCTTAGAGCTAAGAGGATGTAGCGCAAATTCTTAGGCAAGCCCAAATGCACGCCCCTAAATTGGAGTTTGCGCCGCACCCACGCCGCAAAATCCACGATCATATTCACCGGACACACCCACGCACAAAACGCCCGCCCCAAGAACAAGCCATACACACACAGCACCAAGAGTGCCCCCAAGAGTGCCGTGATCTCAACGTGCAAACTGGCTAAAAACACCTGCAGAGCCGCAAAAGGATCGCTTAGGGGGATCGTGTTGAACAACCTAGACGCGCTCAAATTGCCCTTGAGTATCCAAGTGTTGGCGGCAAAAAGGGCTAAAATACCGCATTGCATGAGCCGCCTTAGCACTAAATAGCGCATTAAAGCCCCTTATTCAGGTAGTCTAGGGGGTTGTCTGTCTTGGGGTTTAGGGTGTTGGGCTTGGCGTCTTTCACCCGCTCTTGATCTTTTGCGTCCCAGCCCTTGACATAGTGGTTGCCCACCTTGCCACTCACAAACGCCACGGGCAAGACCCGAATCGCCGGCTCTTTGGTGATACACGCCCTTTCACACAGCCCACAGCCCACGCACACATCGTTTTGGACCATGGGCAACATATAGGCGTGCTTGCCCGTGCGTTCGTTGTGTTTGTTTTCTAGCTTAATGGCGCGATCGATGAGGGGGCAAACCCGGTAGCACACATCGCAACGAATCCCCCAAAACGCCACGCAAGAGATCGGATCGACCACCGCCACACCCATTTTAAGCGAGCCCACGCCTTGATTTTTCTCTAAGTGCTTCTTGTCTAGTGCGCTTGTGGGGCAGGCTTTGATACAAGGGATGTCGGGACAGAGGTAGCAAGGGACTTTGCGGGCTTCAAAAAAAGGCGTGCCGACCTTGGCGTGATCGAGCAAAGTAGCGAGTTTTAGGGTGTTGTAGGGGCAATCCTTCACACACAGCCCACAGCGGATACATAGGCTCAAAAAACGCTCTTCATCCTCTGCCCCGGGGGGTCTTAGCGCATACGAGTCCTTGCTGTGCTTGGCTTTGAGCATGGCAGCCAAAAACGCCCCCCCACTGCCGCACAGCAAAGCCCCCTTAAGGGCTGTTTGTAAAAACGCCCGTCTTTGCATCAAAACCTTTAATTTGTGTAGGGGAGTTTGCCATCTAGGCGTAACCCCGTGGCGTCAAATTGTGTGCGCGTCATTTTAGCCACCCTAGCCCTAATCGCTTTTTGGATCGCCTCCATGTGGTTTTCAAATTCCTCCATTGTCATGTTGGCGGTGTTTTTGTTCGCCGCTGCAATCACCCTATGGTAAAACTTCTTGCGCTCTGCTAGGCTCAATTTTTTTGCCCGCTTGTATAGCTCCATGTGGTAGTCGGGGACTTTTTCTGCGTCTATTTTGCCCGCCATGCTGATGAGCTCTTGGTCGCTCTCATGGGCGGGCAAAGGGGTTTGGGTCTGCCCACAACCCCACGCACAACCCCGACACAGCCAAAACCGCCAAAGCCCTCTTAAATTTTGTCATCAAGCTCCCTTAAGCTTTGGTGATTTTCACCGCACATTTTTTATAATCCGTTTGTTTAGAAATGGGGCAGGTTGCGTCCAAACAAACCTTGTTGATGAACACATTTTCATCAAACCAAGGCACATAAACCAGCCCTGCGGGTGGCTTGTTGCGCCCACGCATATCCACCCTAGCCTTCACGCTACCCCGACGTGATTCAATCCACACTGCATCACCTTGATTTAGGCCTAGCTTTTTGCCATCCTCTTCATTCATGTAGCACAAAGCCTCGGGCACAGCTCTAAAGAGCTCGGGCACACGCATCGTCATCGTGCCGCTGTGCCAATGCTCCAACACCCGACCCGTAGCCAGCCAAAAGGGATACTCTTTGCTGGGGCGCTCAGGGGCTTTCATGAAAGGTCTAAAGAAAATCTTAGCCTTGTTGGCTAGGCTTTTGGCCTCTGTGCCCTGTGGGCCTCTTAAATCCCCACTCACCAGCTTTTTACCCGCCTTACCATAGAAGGCAAAATCCCCATTGGGGGCGGCTTTTTTGGCGTAAGGGTCGTACTTGGTGTTGAAACGCCAGAGGGTTTCTTTGCCATTGACCACCGGCCATCTTAGCCCCCTTGCTCTGTGGTAGTCGTCAAAATAAGCCAAATCGTGCCCATGCCCTCTGCCGAATTTGCGGTACTCTTCCCACAAGTATTTTTGGATGAAGAAGCCATAACCTTTAAAAGGCTTGCCATCACTGCCGATCACATGGCGTCTATCGCCAAAGACTTCGGAGTTGGGCGCACCCCGACCGATGGGGTCATTGGCTAAAAACTTACGGCTAAAGCGGTTGTCAAAGAGCACATGGTAGAGCGTGTCGTTGTCCTTGTAGCCCATTTTACGCGCCTCAGCCAAGACATTAGGCAAGGTGAGCTTGTCATCGATTTTATGCTCGCCCCAAACTTCTTTGAGCTTGAAGCGTTTGGCAAACTCTAAAATCTGCCAAGTGTCACTCATCGCCGAGCCTACGGGGGTGACTTGTTGTTTCCAGTGTTGTGTGCGGCGTTCGGCATTGCCATACGCCCCCCATTTTTCATAAATCATCGCGGTGGGCAAAATCAAATCCGCCACTTTTGCGCTGATCCCCGGATAACAATCGCTCACCACGATGAAATTATCCATTTCTCGAGCCGCCTTGATCCAGTGGTTGGCATTCGCGGTGTTTTGCCAAGGGTTATTCACCTGCACCCAAATAAACTTCACTTTGCCATCCTCTAAGGCGCGCATCATTGTCAAGAAGGGGTAGCCGGGCTTGGGGTTGATCGTGCCCTTAGGCAAGTGCCAAAGTTTCTCCGCGATTTTGACATGCTCGGGGTTATTCACGACCATGTCTGCGGGCAGGCGGTGGCTAAATGTCCCCACCTCTCTAGCCGTGCCGCATGCACTGGGCTGGCCGGTGAGTGAAAACGCCCCACAGCCCGGCTTAGCCTGTTTGCCGAGCAAGAAATGCACCATGTAGGCTTGTTCATTCACCCAAGAGCCCCGGGTGTGTTGGTTAAAGCCCATCGTCCAAAAGCTCACCACTTTGCGATCTTTCTCAATGTAGAGTTTAGCCAAGTGCTGTAATTTATGCTTAAAGCTCTCCATCGACTCGTTGCGATCGCCCTTAGCGACTCTGGCGACATAGTCTAGGGTGTAGGGCTCTAGGGCTTCTTTAAACTGCGCGAAGGTGATTTGCCAATGCTTGCCCGCTTGTTTTTGGTGCTCCATTTTAAACACCTCGCCCGCTTTCACGCCCAAGTGCTTTAAGGCGATCGCCTCATCTTCATCCAAGGTGATGGCGTTTTGTTTGGCGACGGTGTCCTTTTCGCTCGCTTTAAAGCCGTGGTGGTTGGGATCGGAGCGCATGCCATAGCCAATGTCGGCGTATCCGGTGGCAAAGACAATGTGATCGTCTAAGAATTTTTGATCGATCGCCTCGGGGTGGTTATAGACGATCTCTCTGGCAATGTAATTCCAAATGGCTAAATCCGTGTTTGGCGTGAAGATGATCTCCACATCCGCCACACTGGAGGTGCGGTTAGAAAAAGTGGTGAGATTGACAACCCTGACTTTATCGGGGCTGTTTAATTTGCGATCGCTGACACGGGACCATAAAATGGGGTGCATTTCGGCCATGTTTGCCCCCCAAGTGATGATGGTGTCCGTGGCTTCGATGTCGTCATAGCACCCGCTGGGCTCATCGATCCCAAAGGTTTGCATAAACCCGGCAGCCGCGCTTGCCATGCAGTGGCGAGCGTTGGGGTCGATGTTGTTGCCCCTAAAGCCGGCTTTCATCAATTTAAGGGCGGCATAACCCTCTAGGATCGTGTATTGCCCGCTCCCAAAGACACCTACCCCCGTGGGTCCCATTTCCCTATAATATTTTTTAAACTGCTTTTCCATTTCATCAAAGGCGCGCTTCCAAGACACTTGCTGGAACTTGCCCTTTTTATCAAACTCACCCCTGTCATTGACCCTTAAAAGCGGTTCGACAAGGCGATCCGCCCCGTACATGATCTTGGCGCTGAAGTAGCCTTTAATGCAGTTGAGCCCCTTATTGACGGGGGCTAGTGGATCGCCCTTTGTGGCGACGATTTTATCGCCTTTGGTGGCAACCATGATCCCGCAACCCGTACCGCAAAAGCGGCATACGGCTTTATCCCACTTCCAGCCCTCTTGGGCATGTTCGGCCTTGGCTTGCAAAGCGGGAGGGGTTAAGAGCCCTGCACTGCCCATCGCAGAGGCTAAGGCGGCTGATTTTAAAAACTCTCGGCGGCTCTCATTTTGGGGGGTTACATCTTCTGAGGGATTTGTTGTCATGGACTGTCCTTTATGCTTTTGTGGAGATATTATAGTCAAAATTTATGCGTTTGTAGGGCAAATACTTAGTAAATGACTGGGTTTATGGCTATTTTTTACCAATTTTTCGTTATCATTCCCGCTTATTATGTGGTATGGAGATTTTAAATGGCAACTCCCTATAAAGGGTCGGTGGGTGTGAGAAATGGGCAAAAATTAGCGGTCAAGTTGTTGTGGTTTTGGGGGGCGATTTTCTTTGTGTTGTTGGGGTTAGATGCCAGTGGGGTGATCCAAAAACAAGAGTGGGTGCAAAGTGTGGATCGCTTTTTCATTGGTTTGATCCGCACTCCAGAGCCCACTCAAGGGATTTGGCTTAAATTTGTGCTTTTGAGCACTTGGTTTGCCCAATCCAAACTCACCACACCCGCGGCTCTACTCATCGCCCTTTGGTGGGTGTTTAAAAAGCGCACCGCTCTGGGGGTTTGGTTTTTTAGCACCGTGCTTGTGGGTGAGGTGGCACTTAAAACCTTAAAGCACCTTGTGCAACGCCCCCGCCCTGCCACTAATGGAGAATTGTATTTAGCGCATGGGTTTAGCTTTCCTAGCGGACACGCCCTAGCCGCTACACTTTTTTATGGTTTGTTGGCGTTTTTACTCTGCACCTCTAGGGTAAATGTGGGGGCAAAGGTGGGAGGCTTTGTGTTCTTGTTTTTTTGGATTTTTTTGATGATGTATGATCGGGTGTATTTGGGAGTGCACTACCCTACGGATGTTTTGGGGGGATTTTTAATGGGCATGGGCTGTGTGTGTTGTTCTATGGGATTTTATTTAGGCTATTTAAAACGGACTTAGTTCAATGACTTTTGGGATGGCTCGTGGATTTTAGGGGCTTATTACAACAGATTATCCGTCTTTTCTCAAGACTCAATAAAGCACAAAAGATCACTGTTGTGGTGGCGGTATCCTTAATTGTGGGTTTTTTGATCTTTTTATTGGTTTACCCGACCAAAGATAGGGGGGATTTGAGCGGGTATGGGGTGCTCTTTGAGGGCATGGACGCTAGCGACAATGCGCTGATTTTACAACATCTGCAGCAAAAACACATCCCCTATAAAATCCCCAAAGACGACACCATTTTAATCCCCAAAGACAAGGTCTATGAGGAGCGCATTTCTCTAGCTTCTCAGGGCATCCCCAAAACTAGTAAGGTCGGCTATGAGATCTTTGATGTGAAGGATTTTGGGGCAACAGACTTTGATCAGAACATTAAGTACATCCGCGCGATTGAGGGGGAATTAAGCCGCACCATTGAAAGCCTTGTGCCGATTGAAAAGGCGGATGTGCACATCGCTATTCCCAAAGACAGCGTGTTTGTGAGCCGCGAGATCCCCCCTACTGCCTCGGTGATGCTCAAAATCAAACCCAACATGCGCTTGTTGCCTAAGCAAATCTTAGGCATTAAAAATTTAATCGCCGCCTCTGTGCCTAAACTCACGGTGGAAAATGTCAAGCTGGTGAATGAGAATGGCGAGCCTTTGGGCGAAAATGACGAGCTAGACACCACGAGAGAACTCGCCCAAGCCCAGTTGCACTACAAACAAAACTTTGAAAACATTTTAGAAAGTAAAATTGCCAACATTTTAGCTCCCATCGTGGGCGGGCGCGACAAGGTCGTGGCAAAGGTGAGCGCGGAGTTTGACTTTAGCCAAAAGAAAAGCACCAAAGAAACCTTTGATCCTAACAATGTCGTGCGCAGTGAGCAAACGATGGAAGAGAAAAAAGAGGGCTTACCCAAAAAGCAAGTGGGTGGGGTGCCCGGAGTGGTGAGCAACATCGGGCCTGTGCAAGGCTTAAACAGCGCAGAAAAAGAAAAATACGAGAAATCCACCAACACCACCAACTACGAAGTGGGTAAGACCGTGAGCGAAATCAAGGGCGAATTTGGGGTTTTGACCCGCTTAAACGCCGCTGTAGTCGTGGATGGCAAATACAAAAAAGTAGATAAAAACGGCACAGAGAGTGTAGAATATGTCGCATTGAGTGCGGATGAAATGAGTAAAATCAATGCCTTAGTCAAGCAAGCCATCGGCTATAATCAAGCTAGAGGCGATGCAGTAACCGTCAGCAATTTTGAATTTAATGGTAAGTCGGCTAAATATGTACCCATGAGTGCATATGAAAAAGTCGTGGCGACTACTGAGAAAGTTTTAGGTCCTTTCTCATCTTTGCTTAAATACATCATTGTAGGCTTGGTGCTGTTTGTCTTTTACAAAAAAGTCATCACGCCTTTCAGCCAACGCATGCTTGAGATCCACCCCGATGAAGAGGAACAGGTGCAATCCCTCTTTGCTATGGACGAGGATGATGAGGAGGAGGTCGATCGTTTCGGCGAAATGCGTAAAAAGGTGGAGGATCAGTTGGGGCTTAGTGCGAGCTTTAATGAAGAGGATGTTAAGTATGATATTATGCTTGAGCGGGTGCGTAGCTCTATTAAAGAAAAACCCGAAGAAATCGCCTCTTTGTTTAAGCTTTTGATTAAGGATGAGGTTGCTATCACTAACACCAAAGGGAATTAATGGCTAAACTAACCCCTAGACAGAAGACGCAATTAGACGAGTTTACGATGTCTGAAAAAATTGCTATTTTGCTCATCCAAGTGGGCGAGGAGGCCACTGCCGGGATTTTACGCCATTTAGATGTGGATTCGATCACCGAGATCAGCAAGCAAATCGTGCAACTTAACGGCACGGATAAAGCCATCGGGGCAGCGGTTTTAGAAGAGTTTTTTGCCATTTTGCAATCCAACCAATACATCAACAGCGGCGGTTTGGAGTATGCTAGAGAGCTTTTAATTAAGGCACTAGGTCCCGAGCAGGCAAAGATCATTTTAGAGAAACTGAGCCGTAGCCTGCAAACCCAAAAAAACTTTTCTTACTTGGGGCGTATCAAACCCCAGCAACTTGCTGACTTCATCATCAACGAACACCCTCAAACCATCGCCTTGATCTTAGCGCATATGGAATCGGCCAATGCCGCCGAAACCCTAAGCTTTTTCCCCGATGACATGAAAGCAGAGGTGAGTATCCGCATGGCAAGTCTTGGCGACATTTCCCCACAGGTGGTTAAACGGGTTTCTACCGTGCTAGAAAATAAATTAGAAGCCCTCACTAGCTACAAAGTCGAAGTGGGCGGCACGCGTGCGGTGGCTGAAATCTTTAACCGCTTGGGGCAAAAAGCGGCTAAAACGACTTTGGCGCGCATTGAAAACATCGATGCTAAACTTGCCAATGACATTAAAGAGATGATGTTCACCTTTGAAGACATCAGTGGGCTTGACAACTTTGCGATCCGTGAAATCCTTAAGGTGGCGGATAAAAAAGATCTCACTTTGGCACTCAAAACTTCCACAGAAGAGTTAAAAACAAAATTCTTAAGCAATATGAGTACCCGTGCAAGCGACCAATTCGTCGAGGAAATGGCGTACCTGGGGGCGGTGAAAATCAAAGATGTCGAATCAGCGCAACGCAAGATTATCGAGATCGTCCAATCGCTCGCAGAAAAAGGCGTGATCCAAATGGGCGGAGAGGAAGATGTCATTGAATAATTCGAGCGATGAAAATTTAATCCCCAAAGAAGATCTTGACAAGCACACGATTAAAAAATACACCTTTAAATCCTTTGCTGAAATTGCCGCCGAAAAACCCGAGGAGAAAAAACCGCCCAAAGAACAACACCCCGAGCCCATTGAAGAAAGCGCACCCATTGAACGCTCCATACAATTAGAAAACGACCTCATCGAGTGTTTGCTAAAAAAAACCGATGAACTCTCAGGGCAACTTGCCAAACTCCAAATGCAATTTGAAAAGAGCCAAGAGGAGAACCAAACCCTCTTGCAACAAACTAGGGAGGACAATTACAAAATAGGTTTTAAAGAAGGCGAGCAAAAAGCTAAAGACGAGCTGAGCGCTAGCATAGATGAGGAAAAAAACCATTTATTGCAATCGCTCACAACGATCGATCAAAAAATGCAACAATCCCAAACCCACTTAGAAGCCCTTGAAAAGGAACTTAGTGCGATCGCGGTAGAAATTGCTAAAGAGGTGATCGTTAAAGAAGTGGAGGAAAAGAGCCAAGAGGTCGCCCTAGCCCTAGCTAAAGAGTTGTTAAAAAATATCATGGATGCCACCGACATTTGCGTGAAGGTCAACACTTTAGATTATCCCTTTCTCTCCCAAAACCTTAAAAACCTCCCCAAAATCAAGCTAGAACCCAGCGATGCGATCGCTAAGGGGGGGGTTTTAATCACCAGCTCACAGGGCAACATTGATGGCAATTTAATGGCGCGCTACAAGAACTTAAAAGAGAGCGTGCTAGACAATCTAAAGGCTTAGACAAGGCATGGATTTAGAAGTTTATCAAAGAGATTTGCCCCATTTAGAGCGGGTGTGTGCCCAACTGAGGGAGCGGATTTTAGAAGTGGTGAGTGCGCATGGGGGACATTTAAGCTCGTCTCTTGGGGCGATTGAGCTGATTGTGGGCTTGCATAATGTCTTTGACAAGGACAAACACCCCTTCATCTTTGACACCAGCCACCAAGCCTACGCCCATAAACTTTTAACAGGACGCTTTGAGAGCTTTAGCACTTTGCGCCAAATGGGCGGGCTTAGCGGTTTTGTGCGCCCTAGTGAGTCGCCCTACGACTACTTCATCGCCGGGCACAGCTCTACGGCGATCTCTGTGGGCGTGGGCGTGGCTAAGGCTTACGCTTTGCAAGGCAAGGCAGAAGTGCCGGTGGTGATGGTGGGCGATGGAAGTTTGAGTGCAGGGCTTGCTTACGAAGCTTTAGATGAGCTGGGCGATCGCAAATACCCCTTAGTGATTTTGCTAAACGACAACGAAATGAGTATCGCCAAGCCCATAGGCGCGATCAGCAACGCCTTATCGCAACTCATGGCACGCCCACTCTACCAGTCTTTTAGAGAGAGGATCAAAAACATTTTAAAGTCCATGCCCGAGGGCGTGAATTATTTAGCTAACCGCTTTGAAGAATCCTTAAAGCTCATCACCCCGGGGATTTTCTTTGAAGAGCTAGGCATCAGCTATTTAGGTCCCATTGACGGGCACGACTTAGAGGCGATCACGCAAGCGTTAAAAATTGCCAAAGACACCAAAACCCCCCTACTCATCCACGCCCAAACCACTAAGGGCAAGGGCTATAAAATGGCAGAGGGCAAGTATGAAAAGTGGCATGGCGTGGGTCCCTTTGACTTAGAAACGGGGCAAAGCCTCAAAAGCGCACCCAAAGTGGCTAACCCCACCCAAGTTTATTCAAACACACTTTTTGAACTAGCCAGCCGTGATGATAAAATCGTGGGCGTGACGGCAGCCATGCCCGGGGGCACGGGGCTTGGCAAACTCATAGACAGCTACCCTACAAGATTTTGGGATGTCGGCATTGCCGAGCAACACGCCGTAACTTCTATGGCGGCTTTAGCCAAAGAGGGCTTTAAACCCTTTGTCAGCATTTACTCGACCTTTTTACAAAGGGCGTTCGATCAAATCGTGCATGATGTGGGTATCATGTCCTTGCCTGTAAAATTTGCGATCGATCGCGCCGGGATTGTGGGCGAGGATGGCGAAACCCACCAAGGTTTGTTAGACATCGCCTATTTGCGCCCGATCCCTAATATGACTTTACTTGCCCCAAGAGACAACGCTACGCTACAAAATGCGATCCATTTTGCTAAAGAGCACACAACGGGTCCCTGTGCTTTTCGCTACCCACGGGGGGCGTTTTTGCTAGAAGAGGGGGTTTTTGCGCCCACGCCCTACACGCTAGGCAAATGCGCACTTCTCAAACATGAGGGAGATATTTTATTTGTGGGCTATGGCAATGGCGTGGGGCGGGCGCACCAAACCTTAAAACTTGTAGAAGACAAGGGGCTAAAAGTGGCTCTCTTGGATTTATGTTTTTTAAAACCCCTAGATAGTGCGCTTAAAGAAATTCTGCCCCGCTACTCTAAAATCTATGTCTTTAGCGATTCCTACTTAATGGGGGGAGTAGCTAGCGCCTTGTTAGAGTTTTTGGGCGGGGGGGTCAGCATTGAAAGTTTTGAAGTGGCAGATTGCTACCCCGCGCATGGCAAAAGCTCTTTAGTCGAGCAAGCCTTGCAAATCGACCCCCCCACTTTGGCTAAGAGAGTCTTAGCCTAGAAGTTGATCACATAGTTGGCGTAGAACACCACGCTTCTTTGGAAGGTGATGCCGTCAATGTGAACGGCTTTGTCGCCGGGGGCATTGCTTTTGGCGACCGACTTAAAGTAGTAGTTGCGCACTAAGGGGATTTTCATGCCAAACTCGAAACCTTGGTGTTTGCTGACATTTGCCCTAATCCCCCATTGGATAGGGAGTTGAAAATAGCTAAAATTTGTGCTGGCTTTTACGCTTCCATCATTTGCGGCAGCTAAGGGGGCTAAGACATCATTGAGATATTTAGCTGTGGATTCTATATTAGACGCTCCTGAGTTGTTCCAAGAGTTACCCGCAAGCGCAAAGCCGATAAAAAAGCCCACTTGCGTATCATCTTTGTTGATGAAGTCAAAGAGATAATCCATGCCCGCCCCGTAGGCATTGAGGTTATAGCGTGGGCCATCAAAGTTGGGGTTGCTGTAGCCATAATCGTAGTAGGCAAAGAAACGCAACCCATTGCGTTTGCTTTTGCCAAAGAACGCTTTGTAGCCTATGTTAAAGCCAAAGCCATACATGTTGCTTTGCCCGTTTTTATAGCTGAAAGTAGGCTGTTCAACCTTCATTTTCCCATAACTTGCGCCACTATTGGTCGTCTTAACCATGCTGTATTGAAACCCTATGGAAGTATAAACCCCGTTTTTCTCGGCACTCAAAGGGGCAAAAGAACAAAGGGCTAGAGAGCCAAAGAGGGCTAGAAACTTACTTTTACTTGCCTTGTCCTTGCTGATTGCTGATTGCTGATTGCTTTTTTCACCATACCATAAACTCCTTTATAAAAATTAAACAAACCCCACATTCTAACGTAAAAGAAAAGACTTTGTCAAGCCCCCTAGCGTTTTAAACTATTGACCGTTTGGAGCATATTATCCGCAGTTTGGATCGTCTTAGAATTGGCTTCATAGGCGCGTTGGGCAGTGATGAGATCGGTCATCTCCTCAACCAAGCGCACATTGCTAAGCTCCAAAAACCCTTGGCGCAACTGCCCGTAGCCATCGGCATTGGCGTTACCCACAATGGCCGGACCGCTAGCAGAGGTTACGGCCAAAAGATTATCGCCCAAAGCGTGCAACCCCGCGGGGTTGATAAAATTGGCTAGGGTGATTTGCCCGATCACATTAGAAGTGCTGGCATTGCCCTGCGTTACACTCACCGTGCCATCCACGCCGATGCTGATTTGTGTGGTGTCTTGGGGGAAGGTGATTTGGGGGATGAGTAAATAGCCCTCGGTGGTTACCATATTGCCCTGATCGTCAATTTTAAAATTGCCCGCGCGGGTGTAAGCCGTAGAGCCATCGGGCATTTGCACTTGGAAAAACCCCTTGCCTGTGATGGCTAAATCTAGGTTGTTCTCCGTTTCTTTAGGGCTGCCCTGAGAGAACATTTTCGTCACACTGGAAGTCCGCACACCTAGGCCCACTTCAATGCCATTGGGCGATTTGGTGGTGTCCGAGGTGGAGGTGCCAGCGTATTGCAAAGCCTGATAGAAGAGATCGTTGAAGTCTGCCCGTTGGCGTTTAAAGCCCACGGTGTTGACATTGGCGATGTTGTTAGAAGTGGTGTCGATGTGGGTTTGTTGCCCGAGCATTCCTGTGGTCGCACTGTAAAGAGATCGCAACATGGCTAGCCTTTATTCAAAATTAAAACCACATTATAGCCTAAATCACCCAATCTAAAGTTTAGAAAGTGTAACTCAAATACGCCGTAACCGAGCGCCCGGGGCCGGGTTGCAAACCTGCTGGGCTAGAACCGATGCCGGTGAAGTAATACTTCATGTTGAAAATATTATTCACCTGTAAGCTACCCACAATTTTATGCCGCCCACTCTCCCAAAAGACTTGACTCACTTGGATATTCCACACCCAATACCAGGGCAACATCCCCTCGTGTTGGGTCATACACCACGCCGCACATTGGTAGCCGCTATTTAACACGCTCTCAAAGTTAGCACCTGCACTATAGTGTTGTGTCCCATAGTAGCCCCCCGCTGCGCTGTTGCTGATCCCACTGTAAGCCCGGCTGTAAAAGTAGCTAGACAAACCAAGGGTGGTTTTTTTATAGGTGTAGCGCGCGTCTAAGATGAACTGGTAGGGGCTCACAAAAGGGAAGTGCTTGTTGTAGCTGGTCCCGGGCAGCACATCGCCATTGAGGTCTGTTAAGGGTCCGTGGCTGGTAACACGCGTGTCAATGTAGTTGAAGGCCGCGTGGAGCTGTAAACCCTGAATGGGTCTATAGTATGCCTCTAACTCTACACCCTGAGAATAGCCATTGACGGGGCGCACATTGCCCTTCATAGGTCCGCTGGTGTAGATAGAATATTGCCCGGTCGCAAAATCTCTAGCCCAAATGCGGAAAAAGTCGGCATTGAAGCTAACCTTACTCTTATAAGTGTAGCGTGCCCCAACTTCTACGGTGTCAAAATGTTGGGTGAAGTATTCCGCCCCGCCATAGCTCAAAACATCCAATTGTGGTGGGACATAGGAGCGTTGGTAGTTAAAGTAAGTGAGCAGCGTGTGATCGCCCTGTATGGGGATAAAGCCTATATTAGTCGAGGGCATCCAGTTGTTCATATTTTTGATCTTTTCTAGATCTTTTTTGGGGATGGAGGCCCAGTTAGCGGCGTTTTCATTGTTGTATTGCACTAAAGCGTAGCGCAGTCCGGGCACCACAAAAAAGCGCCCATTCCAAGTCTCGATGCGATCGCTCAAATACACGGCGGTGTAGTCGTTGCGCCAGTTATTCCAGTTCTTATACAAACCATGTTTGATGTGGGGTTGCCAGCCGCTCATATCATTAGCCCCCGCACACAAAAAGCCCTTGCCTTCTCCGCTCGTTTGGGTCGCGCAATTGTTGGTGTTCATGTATTGGCGTTGTAAAAAGGTGGTGGTCATGTAGCGCAAGCCCATGATAAAGGTTTGTTTGACCTTGCCACTATTCACCACGAGATTCACCTTAGGCTCAAAGGCGTTGTTGATGGAGCGCACGGGGTTTTCTACCTCCGCCCAACCATTGTAGTTCGTGGCGTAGTAGGGCACGGCTAAGTTGTAGCCACTAAGCCCCTGCGCCGCACAGCTTGCAGCACTAAAGCAAGTCACCATGTTCGCGCTGTTGTAGCTAGAGCTCACTTGGAAGTCGCGCGTCATGAATTGCCCATAGTAGGTGAAGCTAAAAGTACCGCCCACCTTTTCTAGATCGCCAAAGCGGTTTTCATACACGATGCCAAAGCGCTGGGATCGCCCGCCTTTGGAGTTCAAAGGACGCATGTTGGCAAAGCGGTTTTCTTGGTACTGCTCTGCGCTTAGGCTCCCGGGCTGGGCGATGTTGAATTTATAGTATTGGTAGTAGGCTTTGATGCCGTTTTTTTCGTTGATGTCATAGACTCCATCGAGCCAGTAGTTTTGGATATTGGTCGGGCTGTTGTCCCTAAAGCCCTGTCCATCGACCCAGTTAGCCTGTGCCTGCACGCCGACATGTTTGTTGATCATCCCTCCGCTACGCACATAGGTGTTGTAAAGGATGTCATTGCCCAAAGATTTTAAGAAAGATGGGTTACCGGTTTTGCCAGGAGGCGCAGCAAATCCTGCATTGCGCGCCTTAGCCCAAAAGGTGGTTCTCTCCGCCACTTGGTTTTCCCAGTGCTTGGGAATGGGCTTGGTGATGATATTGACGATCCCGCCATAGGTGTTGGGTCCGTATTGCACGCTTCCCCCGCCCTTGATCACATCGATGCGATCGATGGCTTGGAAGGTTACGGGGAAGATGTCTAGCTCAATGTGCGAGTAAGGCGCCATATAAACGGGAATGCCATTGACGAGCATGAGCGTGGCATCGCTGTGCCCGGACCCGCCCGCGCCAAAGCCGCGGATTTGGATACTGGGCATCGCCCCCACGCCAGTAGCGTTTCTCACCTGTAAGCCCGGGACATTTTGTAAGGCCTCTTCGATGCTTTGGTTGGCCTGTTGGCTGAGGGCTTTATGCGAGATCACTGTGCGGCTACCGGTGTATTTTTTCACCTCTTCATCTTGCCAGCTTTTAGGAGCGGTGATTCCGCTATAGCCCAAATTGACATGTCCGGAGTAGTCGGTTTTACCTTTTTGTCCGGTGGTGGACACCTTACCCAAAGTATAGGTTTTATCCTTAGCTTCTAAAGCCGCTTGGCACGCCAAAGAGGCTATCAAAGCCGAAAGCAATCTTTTATGCATGATGCGAAAAACTCCTCGCTCTAAATTTTAAAGGTCGAACACAAAACACAGAGAACCCGAAAGCCCTCAACCTAACCACCGGCAGAGCCAGTAATAAAAATCGAACTTTTTTAATAAAGTTGGCGTATTGTATTCTAATAAACTTAAGATTTTCTAAAAAATTTGGCTCAATTAACTTTTTGTTTATCTTCTTCTAGTAGATAGTTTCCGCTCTTGACACAAAGGATTCGGGTGTTGTGGATGCTTGGGCGCGTTTTTTGACCTTTACTCAGCTCTTGCACTTGGTATTCTTTGCAAGTGCCTTGACTTGGGCGGACATACTTATCTTGCCACTCCAAATATTCTTTAGAGTGCGCCACTTGGCTATCCAAATACTCTTTTTCATACACTTCTACAAACTCTAAAAACTTAGGACTTAAGTGTAAGTCGTTCTTTTTGATGTCGGTTTTTCTCTCGGCTTTGATCTCATCGGTAGTGGTGCTAAACTCTGTGGGCGTGTCTTGCCCCACTTGTGGGGGGCGTTGGTAGGTCCTAATGGTCCTTGTGGTGGTGGTGGAGTAGGTGCTTCTCCACTCTGTAACACGGCTAGGCTCGATCTGCAGGCATTGGCGGGTGCGTGCTCTAGGGCATAGCCCTTCGCTGTAATTTGCCTTGCTTAAAATAAAAGTGTGTGTGGTCGTGGTGGGTCCTAACACTTCAATTTTAGGGGGCAATTCTACGTAATCTAGCGTGATCCCCGCCTCTTTGCCATGTGCGCTGTCGGCTTGAAGGCTACAAGGGCTAATGTCTATGTAGTGCCCGCTGGCTTTATCCAAAGCGCGCACGACACTCGGGCGTGTGGCTTGCAATTTTTCATCGTCATAGCTCCAAACCCCACAAGCTTCCTCTTGCGCCCCTTGTGTGCTTAAAGGCAGACTTAAAAGAGGGGGTGTGTTTTGTGCGCTCGAACGAGGACTTTGGGGGTTGGGGCTTGTGCGCCTTGGGCTGTAGCGGCGTGTGTTTCTACTTTGTATGCCTGCACTGTGGGCAGAAGGAGAACTTCTAGTGCTTGTGGTGCTTTTTGCGCCCGTAGAACTGCCTGCATTGCGGCTTGTGGCTGTAGAACCCCTTGTACTTCTAGCAGAGCTGGGGCGTGGGCTAGAACTCTTAGAGCTTGTGGTTTTTCTTGTGCTCATGGGTTTTCTGCTATAGCTTCTAGGGTTGTAGGTGGGGAATGTAGGGAATGTGGTTTTTACACTTTTATTCTCTTGGCTCTCTTTGGTGCTGTTTTGGGGCGGGTTTTGCGTGCCTATATTTGGTGGGTTTACGCCCACACTTGTGGGGCTTAGAGGTGTTAGAAAAGGGGCACTTTGTGGGGACGCAAAGTGCGGATAAGTTTGTGGAGGCAAGTCTAGCATTTGTGCCATTTTTGAGGGGCTAGGGTCTTTGAAATAAATGCGTGTGCCTTTGTGGATTTTATTTAGCAAAAGCGCACCTAGCTCTTGCGTGGTTTGGAGTTTTAGGGGCAAAACACGCAGTGCGTGTTTTGCTGGCGTTGCGCGTTTGCTTGAGGGTAACTTTTTAAGGCGCAAGGTCTGTAAAAAAAGTTGATTGCCCTGAAGTCGATACACCCCCTCGACAATGAGCTGTTTTTGGGCGGTGTTTTTGTAAAGGACATACCCGCTAAAACGCCCACTCTTTTGTTTTAGGGGCAAATCTTGGAGGGTTTGGATGGTCAAACCCTGCAAACAAGCCACCGCTAAAAGCCACAACACCCAAAACATGAAACCCCCTAGCCGGTGTTTCTCAAGCCTTGAGCAATACCAATTAAAGTGCTTTGTATGGCAAGCTTGATTTCGTCTTTGGGGTGGTGCTTAAACGCCTTGATGAGCTCGGTTTGCAAGCAACTAAGGGCGTTGATGTAGGGGGTTCTAAATAAAATCCCTTGCCTAACTAGTTCGTCTTTTTCTAATAACGCGCTCTCTTGGCGGATAGCTAAAATGCGCTCTAGGCTCGTGGTAAATTCGTTTTTAATCTGCGCCCAAATGTGCGCAGCATTGGGGACATCGTGGGCGAATTGGTGGTATTCTCTAGCGGTGTCTAAATCCACTTTTAATAAGACTTGGGCGATGTTGTCGATCACCACCTTAAAAAACCCACCCTCAAGGTAGCATTTTTGCAAATCGGCTAAATCCACGCTCTTAAGCGCACTGCCCACGCCAAACCACGCCGGTAAAATGCTTCTATTTTGCGTCCACGCAAAGACCCATGGGATCGCCCTTAAATCCTCTAACTTCGTGCTTTCCTTGCGCTTGGCGGGGCGTGAGCCTAAATTCAACTCTTGGATAAAGGCGATGGGGGTGGCTTGTTTGAAGTATTCCAAAAAGCCGTGCATGGTGTAGAGCTGGCGGTAGGTGGTGTAAGAGATTTTTGAGAGTTGTTGCATGAGCTCTTTAGTGGCGGGGCTAATGGGGTTTTTAGACATCCCCTTTTCATCGTAGAGCGACTTTTTTAGCAACGCCCCCACAATGTTAGATAGATTATTGAGCGCGCTCGTGTTGTTGAGGTATCTCGAGCTGATGGTTTCGCCTTGTTCGGTAAGTTTCAAGGTGTCTTGCACACTAAAAAGCGGGGCACTTAATAAAGCGTCCTCTAAGCTTCCCCCGCCCCGACTCACACTCCCCCCCCGCCCATGGAACAAAATAAATTCAATGCCCAGCTCTTGACCCAAAGCGACCAAACGGCAGATCGCCATGTGTAGGTTGTAGTTGCTCGCAAAAATCCCCCCATCCTTGCTTGAATCGGAGTAACCCACCATGATCTCTTGGGTGTTTTGCATGCCCTGCAAATAGGCTTGGTAGTGGGGGTTGGCGTGCAGGGCTTTTAAAATTTTGGGGGCGTGGTTTAAATCCTCAATGGTTTCAAAAAGGGGAGTGATGTATAAATCTTTTTCTAGCCCCACTTGTTTGACCAACCACAGCACGGCGAGTAGGTCGCTTGTCTGCGTTGTCATGGAGATGATGACACTTGAAAAGGCGTTTTTGGCGATTTTGCACTGTGCCCAAAGCATGGTTAAAAAGCCCTCTAGTAGCCGTTTGCACTCTGCGCTCACCTGCGGCAGCAGCGACCAAAAGGAAATGGGCTCTAGTTTGAGGGCGTGGTTGAGGGCTTCTAGCTTTTGCTCCTCAGGCAGGGCGTAAAAGTCGGTGGCAAGAGAGAGCAGGGAAAAGACCTCGCTCAGGGCATTGACAAACACCGCCCGATGTTCTCTAAAATCCAAACTCAGCAAGTGAAAGCCCGTGAGCAAGACTAAATTTTTAAAACGGCGCATAGAGCCTTGCAAACTGGGCTCTAAGTTTTCTAAAAGCAAATCAATGTCGGCAACAAGTTCGCCGGCGTGTTGGTAGCTAAAGTCAATGGGGGTGGGCGAATTAAGGGCGATGAGGCGGTTTTTTAATTTGGTTTGCATTAAAAGCAATTTGGCTCTAAAGGGCTCTTTGGGGTGCAACCTTGCACTCGTGGGGTCTAGTTTGTGATAGGACTCGTTTAAATCGGCTTGCAGGGCAGCAGAGATGGGGCAAAAGTCCACAGAGATAGACAACTCGCGGCGCAATTTGTCTAGCTCTTTGAGGTAGAGGTCGATGATAAAGTGGTGTTGGATCGCCACGACTTCACGCATGAGGGCATTAGTAACCATGGGGTTGCCATCGCGATCCCCGCCGATCCAGCTGCCCAGTTTGAGCGGGGCGGGGGTGGGGGGGGTTTTAAACGCCGCCTGGATTTGTTGGCATAAATCTAAACAGCTAGGCAGAAACGAGTTTTCTAGGATATAAAGTAGGTTGTCTAGTTCAAACAAGACCTCTAATTTTTCTTGGCGCACGAGGTGGCTTTTATACAGCAGGCGCAGGCGGTAGGCGAGCCGCTCTTTGGCTTTTTTCATCCCCAAAGGGTCGCAGGGGTGGTCAAAAATCGTAGCAAGATCGCCAAACATTTCCTGGATCGCTTCTAAAAAGGTGCGGCGCATGGATTGCGTGGGGTGGGCGGTGAAAACGGGGTAAAAGCGGATGTGTTGCAGTTTGTCGGCAAGTTCCTTAGGGCTAAAGCCCGCTTGGCTGAGATCTTTATGGGCTTTGGCTAGCCCCATGGTGGAGGGTTGTTTGTTTCTATAGCGCTCTTCTACGAGATTGGCTAAGATGTGGTAGAGCGAAAAGGCTTTGATCACTTCTAAGATTTGATCCGATTTAATCGTGGCTTGCAATTCTTGGGCCAATTGCGTGGGGGGGGCGTAGCTTTTAAATAGGCTTTTGAGGGTGCTAAAATAGCTAGTGCTTTTAGGGCTAAACTCCTGTAAAATTTCTAAGAGTAAGTCTTGCAAAAAGTCTAATTCCACTTGGATGTTTTGCGCCACGCACTCTCCTAAAAACAAAACTTAAGTTGTTTTCGTTTAGAATAGGCACTTATCATAAATAAAAGGGTAATTTATGGGCGATTTACCCATTTACACCGACAAAGATGGCAATTTAGAAACGCTTTTAAGCCAAAAGGTCGCCGTTTTGGGTTACGGGGCGCATGGGCGTGCGCATGCGCTCAATTTGAGGGATAGTGGGGTGGCGGTGCAAGTCGGGTTGTATGACGGAAGCCCTAGTGCAGCCGTTGCCAAAAAAGATGGCTTTGAAGTCTTTAGTGTCAAAAAATGCGTGAAAGAGTGCTCCACTTTGGCATTTCTCTTACCCGATGAAATCCACGGGGATATTTACAAGCAAGAGCTCGCCCCCTACATACAGCCCGGACAGACTTTGATCTTTGCGCATGGCTTTAGCGTGTGTTTCGGGCAGGTGCAAGCCCCTGAGGGTGTGGGCTTAGCGTTGGTGTCGCCCAAAAGTACGGGTTATGCCCTAAGAGAAAATTACAAAGAGGGGCGAGGAGTCTTCGCGTTAATGGGCGTGCAGCAAGACAACAGCCACAAAAACGCCAAAGAAATCGCCCTAAGTTATGCCTGCGCTTTGGGCTGTGGGCGGGTGGGGATTTTAGAAACCACCTTCAAGGACGAAACCCATTGCGATTTGTTCGGCGAGCAAGCGGTGCTGTGCGGGGGGGTGGAGCACTTGCTGCTCAACGCTTTTAACACCCTCGTGGAGGCGGGTTATCCTAAAGAAGTCGCCTATTTTGAGTGCGTGCAAGAGTTGAAGGTGATTGCAGATTTGATTTACGCTAAAGGCTTGGTTAGCATGCAAGAGCATATCTCTAACACCGCTGAGTATGGGGGGCTAGTGAGTGGGGGCAAAGTCGTGGATACAAGCGTGAAAGAAAGAATGCGTAGCATTCTGGCGAAGATACAGGACGGCTCGTTTGCAAAGAGTTTCTTAGATGAGAAAGAGCAGGGCTATCCCCAAATCCACGAGAGCCGCAAAGCCCTAGGGGTGCACCCCTTGGAGCAGGTGGGGGCGCATTTGCGGCAATATTTGTTTAAGTAGGGGTTTTCGTGGTCATCACAATCACTTCGGGCAAGGGCGGGGTGGGTAAAAGCACCTCTACGGCGAATTTAGCCATTGGGCTTGCCATGCAGGGCAAAAGAGTCGTGGCGATTGACTTTGACATAGGTCTGCGTAATTTAGACATGATTTTGGGGCTAGAGAACCGCATTGTCTACGATGTGGTGGATGTGATGGAAGGCAACTGTAAGTTGCCTCAGGCTTTAATCACAGACAAAAAGAACAAAGACTTGTTCTTTTTGCCCGCTTCACAGAGCAAGGACAAAAATATCCTAGAGAAGTCCAAAGTGCAAGCCTTGATTGCGGATTTAAAAGCGCAGTTTGACTTCGTGTTGATCGACTCGCCCGCAGGCATTGAAAGCGGATTTGAGCACGCCATGCTCTTTGCCGATCGGGCGATCGTGGTGGTAACGCCTGAAGTCAGCAGTGTTAGGGATAGCGATCGGGTCATAGGGATCATGGACGCCAAAAGCCAAAAGGTTAAGGACGGGCAAGAAATGGTCAAGCACATTTTGATCAACCGCATTAAGCCCGAGTTGGTGGAGAAACAAGAGATGCTCTCTAATGAGGATGTGTTAAAAATCCTTGCTCTGCCCTTAATCGGCTTAGTGCCCGAGGATCCTAAAATCATATCCGCTACAAACACGGGCGAGCCGATCATTTACACCCAAAGCCCAAGCGCACTCGCATTTCAAAGGATCACCAAGCGCATTTTGGGCGAGGATGTCCCCTTTGTAGAGTTTAAAACTAAGCGGGGGTTGATGGGGGCGTTAAGGGGCTTGTTTGCATGACCTTGCTCACCAAATGGTTTAAGGGCACGAGCAGCGCACACATTGCCAAGGACCGCTTAAAGCTCGTGCTCGCCTATGAACGCAGTGTCCGTCTGCCCTACATGGAGGAGATGAAAAAAGAGATTTTAGCCGTTGTGCAAAAATACATCCATACAAGCAAAATCGATGTGCGGGCAAATTCCAACCACGACATAGACACCCTAGAAGTGGAGATTGTGCTCGAAAAGCAAACCCCCACTTCTTAAATGCAAAGCCATTTTACGCCAAAGCCCCTAGACTTCTTGCCTTTAAGTTTTAAAGCCCTAAAAAACCCTCCTAAACTCTTGCACTATGTGGGGGAGTTAAGGCACTTGCAAGCCCCCTTAAAGGTGGCAGTGGTGGGCACTAGAAAACCCACCACCTACACCCAGCAATGCACCGCCACGCTGGCAAGAGAATTAGCCAAAATCGGGGCGGTGGTTATAAGTGGGGGAGCACTAGGCGTAGACATTATCGCTCAAAAAAACGCCCTACCCGCCACGATCATGCTCGCCCCCTGCTCCTTAGAGCGCATTTACCCACCTAGCAACGCCCAAGTCATTAAAGAAATTGCCAAAGAGGGGCTGATTTTAAGCGAATACACTAAGGATTTGCAGCCCCACCGCTACACCTTTTTAGAGCGCAACCGCTTGGTTATTGCCTTAAGTGATGTCGTCGTTATCCCCGAAGCACAAGAAAACAGCGGGTCTATGGCGAGTGCAAGATTAGCCCAAGAATTAAACAAGCCCTTATTTGTCCTACCCCAAAGGCTCTTTGAGAGCCCGGGCACAAATGCTCTTTTAGCGCAAAATAAAGCCCAAGCCATTTACGACATAGTGGAGTTCGTGGGAGATTTAGCTAGGGATTTTGGCTTAAGCCTACCGGTTGCAAAAACCCAAAGCACAAATACAGACTTTTTAGAGTTTTGCCAAAAGTCCCCTAGCTTTGAAGAAGCCTATGCGGTGTTTGGAGATTTAGTGCTCGAGCAAGAGCTCTTGGGCGTGGTGAAAAGAGAAAATGGGCGGGTGGTGCTTGTATGATCATGGCGTGCGACATAGGGCTAAAGAGAATTGGTTTGGCTTTAAGCGTGCAGGGCATTATTCTGCCTTTAGAGCCGATTTTACGCACCAGCCGCAAACAAGCCAGTCAAGAGTTGCAAGCCCTCTTAGACACCAAAAAGCCTTCTTGCCTTGTGGTGGGCTTGCCCCCTGAAAACTACGCCGACACACGCAAACGCATTCTGCACTTTGTGGGGCTTTTAAACTTTGCCCCTGTAGTGTTTGTCAATGAGTGCAACACCAGCCTAGATGCCCTAGAGCACACCCACCACCTCAAGACACAAAAACGCCAAAAAGCCCGCAAGGACGGCACTCTGGATAGCCTCGCTGCCTGTGAAATCTTAAAACGCTATCACGAAATGTTGGTGTAAAGGGCGATCACATCGTCGTCCTCTTCGATCTTGTCGATCAGTTTTTCGCTCTCGGCTAGGGCTTGCTCGCTTAGGCTAATGGGGGCGTTGGCAATGCGTTGCAAGCTCGCCTTTTGCACAGGGATTTTTAAGGTTTCAAAGCCCTCGTTTAGCTGTTTAAAGTCTTGGTAATCGCCAATGGCAAAAAAGCTTTCCCCTTCCACTTCTAAACTCTCTAGCCCATAATCGATTAAACTAAGCTCCAAATCCTCTAAGGACAGATTTAAAGGTTTTAAATCCTCCAAACGCCCCTCTAAAACGCTTTTTCTTGAAAACATAAACTCCAAAGAGCCGTTATTGACAATGCTCGCCCCGGGGGTTTTGTTGAAGTAGCTTTTAAGGTTAGCGATGGTGCGGGTGGGGTTGTCGGTCATGCACTCGATGAAAAGCAAGACCCCGTGATTCGCCTTGCCCTCATAGCTCACCTCCACTAATTGCCCCTCTTTACTGCTCGCCCTTTTGATCGCCGCGTCTATGTTGTCCTTAGGCATGTTTTGCGCTTTAGCGTTTAAAATCGCTGTGCGTAATTTGGCGTTGCTGGCCGGGTCCCCTCCACCCTCTTTAGCTGCTAGCGTGATCGCCTTAGCCAATTTAGGAAACACCTTACTCATTTTATCCCAGCGTTTTTCTTTCGCTGCCCGTCTGTATTCAAAAGCCCGTCCCATTAAAATCCTTTCTGTAGTAACTCAGCCACCTCTTTGGCGTGGTAGCTAATGATCATATCCGCCCCCGCCCTTTTAAAGGCGGTCATGGTCTCTAGCACTAAATTATTGTAGTCCATGAGATTGTGGGCTTGGGCGAGTTTAAACATGGAATACTCCCCACTCACATTGTAGATAGCAAGGGGCAGCAGGGTGCGTTCTTTAATGTCCCTGATGATGTCTAAATAGGCAAGGGCGGGTTTTACCATGAGAATGTCCGCCCCCTGCACTTCGTCCTCTAAACTCTCTAAAATCGCTTCAAAGCGGTTAGAAAAGTCCATTTGATACGCCTTACGATCTCCAAAGCTAGGCGCGGAGTTAGCCGCCTCTCTAAAAGGCCCGTAGTAGCTGCTGGCAAACTTTGTAGAGTAGCTCATAATGGGTAGGTGGCTAAAGCCGTTAGAATCTAGGGCTTGGCGTAAAGCGGCTACCATACCATCTAACATGCTGCTAGGGGCAATCATATCCACCCCACTTTGCACCAAGATGAGGGCTTGTTTTGCCAAAATTTCTAAAGTGGCATCGTTGTCTAACACCCCATTTTTTAAAATCCCACAATGCCCGTGGTCGGTGTATTCGCAAAAGCACAAATCCGCCACCACGCACAAATCGGGAAAGTTTTCTTTGATCGCCCTTGTAGCGGTGGCGACAATGTGATCATCTTTTAAGGCACTTGAGCCCGTGCTGTCTTTGTGGCTAGGCAGTCCAAAGAGCAGCACCGCCTTAATGCCTAGGTTTTGTAGTAAGGTGCACTCTTTGAGTAAATCCTCTAAATCCATTTGCAACACCCCGGGCATGGAGGCGATGGGCGCACTCTTGCCTTCTTGGCGCACAAAGAGTGGGGCGATGAAGTCGGCGGTGTGTAACCTCGTTTCACGCACGAGGCTACGCAAAGTGGGCGTGGTCCTAAGACGGCGGAATCGTTTAAACATGGCAATCCTTATTTTTTAAGATGAAACAATCCTTGCAAAAGGGGGTATTGATGGCTGTCTTTAGGGCGTTTAGGGATAAAAAGCCCACGCTATCAATCCCTATAGTTTGGGCTTCATGGCCTTGCACGCTTAAAAGCTCGTTTTCTTTGGGGATGTCAATGCCCCAAAGGCAGGGGGCTAAAATGGCGGGGGAAGTGAGCAATAAATGGATGTGCCTAGCCCCTGCACTTTTGAGCATTTGGACCACGACTTTACTGGTCGTCCCCCTAACCAAAGAGTCGTCTATTAAAATAATATCCTTGCCTTTAATGGGTTCAGCCACTAGGCTAAATTTTTGGCGGGCTTTAAGCTCCCTGCTCTCTTGACTGCTCTCTATGAAAGAGCGTCCCACATAGGGATTAAGGCTTAAAAGAGGGGCAAAGTCTAGACCTAGTTCTTTGGCATAAGCTAGGGCGGCTAGGGTGCCGCTACTTGGGATAGGCAGCACAAAATCCGCTTTTAAGGGGTGTTCTTTGGCTAGGGCTTGGCCTAATTTGGCACGCAGGGCATACACGCTTTGGTTAAACACTATGCTGCTAGGGCGGCTAAAGTAAATGGCTTCAAACACGCAGGGGCTAGGCGTGGGGGTGGCTAAAAGAGCTACGCCCTTTTTAGTGTAAAGCGTGGCGGGGGGGGATTCTTTGATGTTTATCGCCTCTAAAGCCTGCAGGGCGCAGGTCTCGCTGGCTAGGGCAAACCCGCCGTTTAAATCCCCCACAAAAAGGGGGCGATAACCTTTTGGGTCGCGCACTGCCATTAAATCATTGGGGGCTAAGACTAGAAAGGAGTAAGCTCCTTTAAGCGTGGGGACAATTTCCTTAAGTCTAGCTTCTAGACTAGGGGCTGTGGCTTGCTCTAGGGCTTTGGCGATGAACTTTGCGGGGGTTGTTGTGTTGTGTAAATTGCCACAAAAGGCGATGGCTAATCTCTCATTGGCGTAAAAGTCGTGGTAACTGCCTAAAACCTGCCCTAAAGCGTGGGGGGCGGAGGTGAAAAAATCGGGGGGGGTGCTGCTCAGTAACCCTTGAGATTGCTTAAACTCTATGTGGCTGTTAGCAGTGGCTAGGGCGACGCCCTCTTGGGCGCGGTGTTGCAAAGAGAGCAGGGCTTGGTGGGCTAGGGCGGGGGTGGCGCAGGCAAATAGGCCAAACATTAGACCTTTGCCCCCCGTTTAGGCACTTTGGAAAAGAGCGGTCCAAATTCTTGCAAAATGCATCCGTGTATCGTAAAAATGTTGCGCTCATCTTTGTAGGCGTAGCTTAAACGCAATTCTAAAGTGTCCAATGCGCTTTTGATGATATACATGCCCAGCCCAAAACCATGCGCCTCGCTAGGGTTTTCGTGGTGGAAGTAGGGTTTGAAGTAGTGCATTAAGTCCTCTTTTAAAGGCTCGCCCCGATTTGAGATGGCAATGTCCTTACCGATGGTTTCAATTTTGACCTGCCGATCGGGGCTGTATTTTAAGGCATTGTCTAGCAAATTTTTAACCACAAGGCTAAAAAGCTCAAAGTCGGTCTCAAGGGTGTGGTTTGGCACATTTGCTACAATGCAAGCACTCCCCTTGTCTAAGAGCAACATGTTTTTTACATGCTCTAATAGGCGGTCCATCAAAAACATTTCTTTGGTGATTTTGTAGTTCTTAGAGGAGAGCTGCTCGATGCGGGCAAATTGCTCGATCAAAGCGTTTAGACGCTTAAAAGTGGTGAGTAGCCTTTCTTTTTGCACGCTGTTGTTCACCATTTCGGCGACAATCATTCCCTTTGCAATAGGGGTGCGTAGCTCGTGCATGATAGCGCGCAAGAATAAAATGCGCGACTCGTTCATGCCTTTAATTTTTTTGATAGCATTGTCAAAGGCTAGGGCTAAGTCTCCGATCTCATCTTGTTGGTCTAACTTGCACTCTATATCCATTTCCCCGCTTGAAAATAGGTGGACTTTTTTACGCAGTTCATTGATGGGGATAAAACCTTGCAACATGAAAACAAAAATCATGGTGATTAAAAACGCCCCCACAGAGATCGCAAAGTAGTAGTTGCGGTAAGAGGTCTTTTGGATTTCCTTATACAGCACCGTGTCGCCCTGACTTTTAAGGGAGATAAAAATTTTGTTGCCAACCTTGATGATGCGGGCTAGGGGATTCTCATCGTTTTCGATTATACCCTTCTGTTTGTCTAGGATTTCGTGCAGTTCTTGTTGGGTGATCTCTTGAAAACCCAATTCATGTAAATAGACTTCAGCAGAGTAGCGGTTATTTTTGTCGGCTAGAACTTGGTTGATTGTGGTGATGAATTGTTGGTGGCGGATTTGGGTTTGAAAATTCTCATGATCGATCTGTGAGCGGATAAAATAGTAAGAAAACGCCGCAAAGCTTGTGATCGAGATCACAAACAAAAAGACAATCTTACTAAAGATTGAAAAAGGCATTTAAAACTCTAGTTTATAGCCAACCCCCCGCACAGAGATGATGTGCTTAGGCTTCTTAGGGTCTTGCTCGATCTTGGAGCGCAAACGCCCAATGATGACATCTATGCTTTTATTGGAGCTTTCGGGACTAATGGACTCGGATTCAATGGCGATCGACTCCCTAGAAAAGACATAGCCCTTTTTGCTGATCAAGAGCGTAAGAATTTCATACTCCGCTCGGGTGAGCTCGAGTTTCCTATTTTGCATATAGACCTCTCTAGCATCGTGGTCTATCTTAAAAAGGTTGTTTTTGGCTTGCGTTTCTCCCTCTTGTGGGGGTTTTTTATTGTAGCGGCGCAACAAGGATTGGATGCGGGCTAGAAGTTCTTTAGGGTCGTAGGGTTTGGGGATGTAGTCGTCCGCCCCACACTCTAGGGCTTCTACCTTGTCGCTAAGGTCATTTCTAGCTGAAGAGATAATAATAGGAATGTCTTTTTGTTTAGAAATGCGCTTACACACCTCTAAGCCATCTAAATTAGGCAAGGTCAAGTCCAAGAGCAGTAGGTCGTATTGTTGGGTAGTGGCGGCACTGATGCCGGTGTAGGGCTCATCACAATTCACCACTTCAATGTCATGCTGGCTTAAAAATTCGCTCAAAATCTCAGCTAACTCAACATCATCTTCTATCATGAGTATCTTGGTCATAAGCACCTCAATAGAAAGTTAACAAACGCCAAATATTAACATAAAATCAATGAAAACGAAATCAATCCTTGAAAGATTTCAGCCTTTCTTGAACCATATAGAGTTGGTATTGCAAATAATTGACCACTAGATCTAACTTCATTGGCAAGTTCTTGATTTGGGGGGACTTTAGACCCTCGAAGAGTAAAAGGGTCTTTTGCTCTAGGTCCTTTAAGAATTGCTGTTCCTCTTGCAAGACCTTGGGGCTTTGTTTGGGGGGCGGAGTTTTGTTAACCGCCTTGGGTTTTTGCTCGACTTGTTCGATTTCATCTAGAGTTTGGGAGATGATGTTTTTTAATTCCATTTGAGTAACCATTGTTCGATTGTTGCAAGTTCAGCCGGGGTGGCAGCTTGGCTAAATAGGGTCTGCATGTTTTGGATTTGAAAACGCTGCAAGGGGGCGTATTGGCTCAAACTTGCCCCCACTTTGGGCTTGGCTTGAGCGGGTTTTTGGGGGGTTTTTGGCTCAAGCGCACTCAAGCGTTTGTGGCTTTGCAAGGCTTGCTTGTGGTGTGGATCGCTCTTTAAAATGCTTTTGTAAATTTGTAAGGCTTCCACAACACGCCCTTGTAATTCATACACACCCGCTAACGCAATCGCTTGTTCCACTCTAAAAACCTTAATCGTTTATTCAACTTATTATATAATAGCCCCTTTTAATAATTGCTTTTAAAATTCAGTTTGAAAGAGTGGATAAGGGCGCAAAATGGAAGTGCATGCGCTGTATGTGGTTGTGGCAGGATTGGGACTTAGTGTGGTGAGCGGTCTATTGCTTAAAAAGATCGAAATGCCCGTCATCATCGGGTATATCTTCACCGGCCTTATCATCGCCGCCCTTTTTCACATCCAAGACTTTGAATCGCTTTCAGAAATCGCCGACTTTGGGATCGTGTTCCTCATGTTTATGATCGGGCTGGAGTTCAACTTTGACAAACTAAAGACCATGAAACAGGAGGTCTTGCTTTTTGGCGGGTTGCAGGTAGTCGTTACCTCCGCCTTGTACTTGCTCTTTGGCTACTTTGTGATGGGTTCGTCTTGGGGCTTTTCTTTGGTTGTGGCGATGGGCTTTTCGCTCTCCTCTACGGCGATTGTGCTGACATTCTTTGAAGAGAGCAAGCAGTTAAACGCCCCCGTGGGCAAAATTGTGGTGGGGATTTTGATCTTTCAAGACATTGCGGCGATCCCCATGCTCTTGATTTTAATGCTCATGGGTGGGGGGAGTAACCACTTTTTAGGCTTGGTGATCAAAACCATCGTTTCGGCGGTGATCATTTTAACCCTCTTGCTCTTGCCCGGAAAACTTGCCGCCACAAGGATTTTAAGCCTAGCCGCAGAGAGCCGTTTGCCTGAGATTTTCATGGGAACGATTCTACTGATTGTCTTTGGGGCAGCAAGCCTTAGCCACTTTTTTGGCTTTTCCATGTCGCTTGGGGCGTTCGTGGCGGGCATGGCGATCTCCAAGTCGCGTTATCGTATCCGCGTGCAAGAGGAGTTCGCCCAGCTTAAAAACATCTTTTTGGGGCTTTTCTTTGTTACGGTGGGCATGCAAATCCACTTGGGCTTTTTATTTGAAAACCTCTTTGCGGTGATTTTCTTACTTGTCTTTGTCATGTTCTTAAAAACAGCGTTTTTATTTGGGATTTTACGCATCTTTAGAGACAGCAAGAGCTCTTTAAAGGCCGCCTTGTCTTTAGCGCAAATTGGGGAGTTTGCCCTAGTGGTGTTTTTGAGTGCGAGCAAACACAAACTTTTAACCTTGCAAAAACACGAGGGCATTTTAGCCTTCTTGCGCGATCACGACATCATCCATGTCGGGGCGGACGACATCCAACAATTCTTGGTGTTGATGATCATCTTTTCCATGCTCATCACCCCCTTTATTTTGAAATACTTAGATGCGATTGTGGACTTTTTCACCGATAAATTTAACAAAAACAAGGCTTAATCAAGGATGGTTCGAATTGGGATTGTGGGCTTGGGCTGTGTGGGCCTAAGTGTGGTGGAGATTTTAAACAAGCACGCCGATCTGTTGGCACAAAGGTGTGGGCGTGAGTTGGTGGTGCAAAGGGGGGTTATTCGGGATTTAAACAAAAAACGCCCCGTGGGCTTTGCTTTAAGCACGGACATCAACGCCCTTTTAGACGACCCGCAGATCGATCTCATCGTGGAGCTGAGTGGGCAGGTGGACTTGGCTTACAAGCTCGCTACAAAAGCCCTAGAGCAAGGTAAGGGCTTTATCACCGCAAACAAAGCCATGCTTGCCAAGCACCAAAAGTTGATCCACAGCCCCATCGGCTTTGAGGCGAGTGTGGGCGGGGGCATCCCTCTCATCAAGGCACTTAAAGAGGGGTTAGCATCTAATGCCATTATCAGCATACAAGGCGTGGTCAATGGAACTTGTAACTTCATCTTGGAGCAAATGAGCGGGGGGTCTAGTTTTGAGGATGCGCTCAAACAAGCCCAAGAGTTAGGCTACGCTGAGGCAAATGCCCACTTAGACATCAGCGGGCAAGACAGCGCACATAAACTTTTGATTCTTTCTTCCCTAGCCTTTGGAGGGCAGATTGCGCTTGAAGGCGTGGCAGTACGGGGCATTGAGGGGACTAGCAACGCCGATTTAATGCATGCCAAACGCTTAGGTTACACCCTTAAACTTCTAGTCCAAGCGCATAAAAGTGTAAGTGGGCTAGCCTTAAGCGTGGGCCCTGTCTTGCTGCCACAAGGGCATTTACTTGCCCAAGTTAAAGGTGTAATGAATGGGGCTATTGTCGTGGGCGACTTTGTGGGGGAGACTTTTTACTATGGAGCGGGAGCGGGAGGGTTAGCCACAGCCAGTGCCGTGGTGAACGACATTGTAGACTTTTGCAAACAAAGACACACCCCAAAGCCAACAACCTTGAACAAAATCGCCACAGCCCCCACTCCCCCCACCCCACACTATGTCCGCTTAGAGCAAGCCATGCCTAAAAATATCCCCGCCACTTTGCACTTTTGTGTAGGGCAAGAGCACATCTACACCACACCGCCCGCAAGTCTAGCCTATTTGCAAGAGCACCTAGGCACTGGGGCGCAGATTTACCCCATTTTAGCGTGAACACAAGGGGGCAGTTAGCCGAGGATTTGGCTTGCCAGTATCTGCAAAAACATGGGTGTGCCATTATTTGCCACAACTTTTTCAGTCCTTATGGCGAGATTGACATCATTGCTTTAAAAGATGAGGTGTTGCACTTTATTGAGGTAAAAAGCCGGGCTAAAGACGAGCCTCTTTATGCCGTTACACCTAGTAAATTGCAAAAAATCCAACAAACCATCGGGTTTTATTTTCAAAAAAACCCTAGTGATGATTTAGCCTTTTGTATTGATGTGCTCACGCTTAAAGGGGAGTTACCAAATTGCCAGTTTGAGTGGATTCAAAACATTATATTTTAGGTTTAAAGGCAAGCTTGATAATCCATGTTATAATGCACACCTATTTAAAAATTTAGGAGAATTAATGTCAGGTTATATTGAATTGACACATGAGAATTTTGATGTAGAAACTAAAAATGGCGCAGTGATGGTAGATTTTTGGGCACCTTGGTGCGGGCCTTGTAAAATGCTCTCCCCCATCATTGATGAGCTGGCTAGTGAATATGCCGGTAGGGCTAAGATTTGCAAAGTGAACACAGACGAACAAGAGGAGTTGTCCGCCCGCTACGGCATCCGTAGCATCCCCACTATTTTATATATGAAAGATGGTAAAGTGCTCAACCAAACCGTGGGTGCACTCTCTAAACAATCCTTAAAGGATCACATTGATAAACTCCTCTAATACGCCCCCGCTAGACTTAGCGATCATCGGCGGGGGTCCTGCGGGGCTAAGTGCGGGGCTTTACGCCACAAGGGGGGGGCTTAAAGAGGTGGTGCTGTTTGAAAAGGGCGCGCCCGGAGGACAAATCACCTTTAGTAGCGAGATTGAAAACTACCCAGGGGTGCGTGAAGTGGTGAGCGGTTTGGACTTCATGCAACCTTGGCAGGAGCAGTGTTTTCGCTTTGGGCTTAGGCACGAAATGACCCTTGTAACACAGATTAAACCCCATGGGACACATTTTGCAATCCACACGGATGAAAATAAGGTTTTTTATGCCAAAAGTGTGATTCTAGCCACAGGTGGTAGACCTAAGAGAGCGGGCGTTAAAGGTGAGGACACTTTTTGGGGCAATGGGGTGAGTACTTGTGCAACTTGTGATGGTTTTTTCTACAAGAATAAAGAAGTGGCGGTTTTGGGCGGGGGCGACACGGCTTTAGAAGAAGCCCTTTACCTAGCCAAAATTTGCACCAAAGTCTACCTCATCCACCGCCGCGATACTTTCCGCGCCGCCCCCATTACCTTAGACAAAGCCAAAAATAACCCCAAAATCGAGTTTTTGACCCCCGCTGTGATTGAAGAGATCAAGGGTGATGCGAATGGGGTTAGCGGTGTGGTGTTTAAAAACACCCATACGGGCATGGTGAAAGAATTGGCCGTTCCCGGAGTTTTTATTTTTGTGGGCTATGAAATCAACAATGAAATTTTAAAACAAGAGGATGGGGACATGCTTTGTGCATGCGATCCTCATGGGGCTGTTGTGGTGGACTTGGCGATGAGAACAAACATTAAAGGTCTATTTGCCGTTGGAGATATACGCACACAGGCGGCAAAACAAGTGGTCTGTGCGGCTGGGGATGGTGCTACGGCTGCGCTCTCGGCTCTTGCCTATTTAGAGGGGCATTGAATGCCACAATTACAAGTGGGGATCTTTGGGGCGAGTGGAAAAGTTGGGGGGTTATTGGCTAAAGAGATACAAAAGCACCCCCACCTGGCCCTTTCAAGTGTCTTTTTGCGCCAAAATTTGAGCCTGCAGCTCGCCCAAATCTTGCCCCAAGAAACTTTTGTAACCAATGATGTAGAGCAATTTCTTGCCCATTGTCAGCTTGTGATCGACTTTTCTTCTCCCAAGGCTTTAGACATGCTCTTGCAAGCCTTGCTTTCAAATCCCCTACCCCTTGTGTGCGGCACAACAGGGTTGCAAGAACAATGGCAAGTCTTAGCCGAACTGAGCCAAAAAGTCCCCGTTTTATACGCGTCTAATATGTCTTTAGGTGTGGCGGTGTTAAACGAGGTGGTGGGAGAGGTGGCTAGAAACTTAGAACACGCCGACATTGAGATCACAGAGATCCACCACCGCTATAAAAAAGATTCACCGAGCGGAACGGCTTTGACTCTAGGGCAAACTTGCGCCCACGCTAGAGGTGTGGATTTTAAAGAGGTGATCCAAGAACATAGAGAGGGCGCACGCAAAGGGGGGGAGATCGGATTTACGAGCTTAAGGGCGGGTGATGTCGTGGGGCGGCACACTGTGGGCTTTTATTTAGATGGGGAGTATTTGGAGCTGAGCCACACTGCCACGGACCGCAACATTTTTGCCAAAGGGGCACTGGAGGCGGCTAAGTGGTTATCCGTCCAAAAACCCGGACTTTACAATATCCAAGACATCTACCGCTCTTAAAATTTAAGCATGGATTGAAGCTGTGCCTTGGTCTACTAACGCTCATGTTAACCCAACAAGAGCACACTTGTAGTCTAATTTTTCAATAAAAGATTCATGATGTTGGTAAAAAGCATTTTAACATCATCAACGACATTGCGCTCAGCACCTCCACTGCCAACCTAGATGTGGGCATTAACCAGTTGTTAACTTAAAGCATGGGGGACTCCTCTTAAAGTGTATTTTTAATAATGCTAGCAATCGTGTTTAAGTCTTTTTCAAACAGCGCAAAGATGTCTACAAGCACCCCATCGTAGCGCAGCACACAGGCTAGCCCTTGTTGGTGCAAAGTGTGGTGTAACTCTTTAAAATTTCTTTTAGGCGTTAAGAGCAAGCCAAAGCTTTTAAGCCCACTATCTGCCACGCCCCCCCCCACTAAAGCGGTTGTTTCTATGAGCGTAGCCCGCACTCCGCCTAAAAGTTGCAAGAGTTTTAACGCCTTGTTTAAAAGAGCGTCCCTATCTTGGGCTAAAAATCTTTGTGTGGGGTTTGTTTGCCCTTGTATGTGGGCTTGCAAACTTTTAGAAAGCATGTAAAGTTGGATTTTATCCGCTCTAAATGCCCGATAAAGGGGGTGTTTGGCTAGTTTTTGGATGCACTCACTAGCCCCTAGCACCACCCCCCCTTGCACGCTCCCTAAGAGTTTATCTGCGCTAAAACTCACTAAATGGGCGTGCTTTAAGGATTTTTGCACCTGTGGCACGCTTTGCAGACTGCCCAGGTCTTCATAGAATAAAATTTTATGCGCTGTGGTGAGTTTAAGCAACTCTTTAGCCCCCACCGAGGCGACAAAGCCTTGTTGGGAGAAGTTGCTAAGATGTATGCTTACAATGAGGGTTGTGTTGGAGCTTAGGGCGTGTTGGTAGTCTTGTAGATAGGTCTTATTCGTGCTGCCGACAAACTTTAAATTTGTTACGCAATCCAAGAGTTCGTGTGCCCTAAAATGCCCCCCGATTTCCACTAACTGCCCGTAAGAGAGCAAGGTTTCTTTGTTTTGGGCTTTAGGGGCAAAGACGCTTGCCACTAAGACTAAGGCGCTGGCGTTGTTGTTTAACACCAAAGCGTCCTCTGCGCCAAAAAGCACCTTTAAGAGCTCTTGCACTAGGGCGCACCGATTCGCCCGTTTGCCCGTTTGCATATCTACTTCTAAATTAACATAGTCACTTAAAAGTTCTAGCTCTTTTAAATGGCTAGCTTCTAGTGGGGCGCGCCCTAAATTTGTGGAGAGCACCACCCCCGTGGCGTTGTAAAGGAGCTTTAAGGGGGGCGACATTAAAGAGTCGTAGCGTTCCTTGACAAGCTCTACCCACTCATTTAAACTTGCACAGGCAAAGGGAGTAACTTGGTGGGCTTTAAAAAGGGCTGTGGCTAGAGCTTTTAGAGGGGCTTTGGGGTAATCTTGCAAAGCTGGGGCATTTAAGAGGGCGTGCATGGCGGGGGGGCGGTTTTTCATAGGGAGGATTGTAACACAAAAGAGCATTTTTAGTTATACTAAAAGCTCATCAACGCATAGGGGTTGGCATGCAAAATTATGGTTTGAATTATTGGGGCAAGGAGGATTTTATCATTGAGGAGGGGCTTGTAAAAGTCAATACGGGCAACAAGCCCAGCCTACTAGATTTGGTCTTGGATATGCGCGAGCAGGGCTTTAAGGGTCCCTTGCTTTTACGCTTCCCCCATTTGATTTCTAAACAAGTGCACAAGCTCTTTTCTATGTTCTCCCATGCCATTTCCCAATACCATTACAGCGGGGCGTTTAAGGCGGTCTTTCCCCTAAAGGTCAACCACATGCCAAACTTTGTGCATGCTTTGGTGGAAATTTCTGCAAAATTTAAGGGGGCGTATGGGCTAGAGGCGGGATCTAAGGCGGAGCTGATTTTAGCCATGGCGTATATCCACGACAACGCCCCCGTTACAGTCAATGGTTTTAAAGACAAGGAGATGATCGAGCTAGGCTTCATCGCTGCGAGCATGGGCGCGGACATCACGCTAACGATTGAGGGTCTAAGCGAGCTAAAGAGCATTTTAGAAGTGGCATTAGAGAACAACACCATTGGCGAGAACACCAAATTTTGCCCCAAAATCGGCATTAGAGTGCGCCTACACAGCGCAGGAGTGGGGATTTGGGCCAAAAGCACGGGCATACACGCCAAATTTGGGCTGGCTAGCACCGAGCTCTTAGAAGCCATGCATCTACTAGAAACGCATGGCTTGCTAGGGCAACTTACCATGATCCATTTTCACATCGGCAGCCAAATTAGCGACATCACCCCCCTAAAAAAGGCGCTCAAAGAGGCGGGCAACATTTACGCCGAGTTGCGTAAAATGGGGGCGTTTAACTTGAATAGCATCAACATCGGCGGGGGGCTAGCCATTGAATATTCCCAGCACAAGCACCAGTGTGAGCGCAACTACACCCTAGAGGAATTTGCCGGCGATGTGGTGTTTTTGCTTAAAGAGATTGTAAAAAATAAGAAAGAGCTAGAGCCAAATATTTTTATCGAATCGGGGCGTTTCATCAGTGCTACACACGCCGTGCTTGTCGCCCCCGTGTTGGAGTTGTTCTCCCAAGATTACGATGAAAGCACCTTGCGCCTTAAAAAGTCTAACCCCCCCCTAGTGGCAGAGATGGAGGACTTATACCACAACATCAATAGCAAAAACGCCATTGAGTATTTGCACGACAGCCTAGATCACATGGAGTCGTTGTTTACGCTCTTTGATTTGGGCTACATCGACCTACAAGATCGCAGCAATGCTGAGGTGTTGGGGCATTTGATCATTAAAAAGGCGATCGGGTTTTTGCGCCACAAAGATCACAACGACATCATCCGTATCCAAGAGCAGGTGCAAGAGCGTTATTTGTTAAATTGCTCATTTTTCCAAAGCTTGCCCGATTATTGGGGCTTAAGGCAGGGCTTTCCTGTAATGCCCTTACACAAGTTAGAGGAGGAGCCTACAAGGAGTGCGAGTTTATGGGACATCACATGCGATAGCGATGGGGAGATCAGCTTTGATAAAGACAAACCCCTTTTCTTGCACGATGTGGATGTGCGCCAAGAAGATTATTTTTTGGGTTTCTTTTTAGTGGGGGCGTATCAAGAGGTTTTAGGCATGCACCATAATTTATTCACGCACCCCACAGAGTGCAGCGTGCAGATCACAGACGAGGGCTATGAACTCACCGATATCACCCAAGCCCAAACGATTTTAGACGCTTTGGAGGATTTGGACTACGACACCAAAGAGATCGAGCGGATTTTGAAACAAAAGATCGAGGATAGCGAGCTGTTGGAGGATAGCGAGGATAAAAAGGAAATGCTCGGGCGGTTGTATGTGATGCTGAGTGAAAATGGCTACTTACGCACCCTTGCTATGCAAGAGTAGGTTTTTTGTTATAATTTATCTTTTTTAGGGAGCGCACATGGTTTTTATGGATTTTAATTTAAACACCATCGAAGTTGCGATTTTACAGCACGGCTATCAGGGCAGTGTGCAAGCCACTTTAGAGCACATCGCCACGCTTTTAGCCAAGGCCAAGGCCAAGCACCCCCATTTAGATTTAGTGGTCTTGCCCGAGTTGCACCCCTACCCTTATTTTTGTCAACACGAGGACGCTAAGTATTTTGCATGGGCACGGGAGTTTAAGGCGCAGTGCAATTTTTTAAGTGGGCTGGCTAAGGCGCACGAGGTGGTGTTGGTCGGCTCGCTCTTTGAGGAGCGCATGGTGGGGGTGTATCATAACAGCGCCGTGGTGTTTGAGAAAAATGGCAAGTTACTCGGGGTGCAAAGAAAAATGCATATCCCCGATGACCCCCGCTTTTATGAAAAATTTTATTTCACCCCAGGGGATAGATACGCCCCCATTGCTAGTAGTGTCGGCAATTTAGGGGTTTTGGTGTGTTGGGATCAATGGTATCCAGAGGCAGCAAGGCTGATGGCCTTGCAAAAGGCGGATATTTTGATTTACCCGAGTGCGATCGGCTGGTTTTGTGATGAAGAGAGCGAGGATTTAGAGGAGAAAGATTTACAAAGGCAGGCGTGGATTGGGGTGCAAAGGGGGCACAGCATCGCCAACACGATCCCCGTGATCGCCTCTAATCGGGTGGGCTTTGAGGCTGACCCTTCGGGGGAGACGAGCGGATTAGAGTTTTTTGGCTCTAGTTTTATTTTTGGGGCGTTTGGCAAAGAGTTAGCCCAAGCGGGCTTTGAGGAAGAGATTTTATATACCTGCATTGATTTGGATGAAAGCGCGAGAGTGCGCCAAATGTGGCCTTTTTTTAGGGATCGGCGCATCGACACTTATAAACCCCTCATAAGACGGGTTGTGGATAAAGGATAGGTTTTGCTGCTCACAAATCCCGCAGTTATCGCCGTGCTTGTCATGGTGGCTCTTAGTTTAGCCCGCTTGAATATTTTGCTTGCGATCATCAGCGCCACACTTGTGGGTGGGCTTATGGGGGGGCTTGGGCTTGTAGACACCACAAGAATTATGATTAATGGCATGCAAGGCAATTTAGAAACCGCTTTAAGTTATATTCTGCTCGGGGCTTTGGCTGTAACGATTTCCAGCGGTAATTTAATGAAGGTGGTTTTGTTTAAGCTTGTGGGTTGGTTGGATCAAAAACGCACGATTTTTTGCTTTTTAATCGCCTTCATTGCGTGCTTTTCGCAAAATTTGATCCCCGTGCACATCGCCTTCATCCCCATTTTAATCCCCCCGCTCTTGCATTTAATGAACCGCCTACAAGTCGATCGGCGCGCGGTGGCGTGTGCGCTCACCTTTGGCTTGCAAGCCCCTTACATGACCATCCCAGCGGGCTTTGGGCTGATTTTTCTAAATTTGATCGTGGATAATCTACACCAAAACGGCATACAAACCAACCTTAGCGAAGTGGTGGCCGTCATGTCTATTTCTGGTTTAGCCATGCTCTGCGGGCTTGTGGTGGCGATCTTGGTGCTGTATAGAAAGCCGCGTATCTATGAAGACCGCCTAGAAAGCAGCACCCATGAAGAGCTGAAACTGCAAAAAAAGGACTATCTTGCTTTAGTGGGCATTGTGCTCGCCTTTGTGGTGCAGATCCTCACGGGGTCTTTGCCCCTTGGGGCGTTTATTGGGCTTATGGTGATGCTCGTGGGGGGGGTGATTAAGTGGAGACAGATGGACATGGTGATTGATGAGGGCGTGAAAATGATGGCGTTTGTCGCCTTTGTCATGCTCGTGGCTTCGGGCTTTGGCGAAGTTTTGCAAAAGACACACGCCATTACGGATTTGGTGCATATCGCCAGTGGGGCGATCTCAGGTAAGTTTGCGGGGGCTCTTATCATGCTAGTGATTGGGCTATTCATCACGCTAGGCATAGGCACTTCCTTTGGCACTCTGCCCATCATCGCCACCTTTTACTGCCCCCTATGTGTGGCTTTGGGCTTTGACACAAAAGCAACAATCCTGCTTATAGGCATCGCAGCGGGCTTAGGCGATGCAGGCTCACCGGCTTCAGATAGCACCATAGGACCGACCACGGGGCTAAACGCCGACCAGCAGCACAACCACATCTACGACACTTGTATCCCCACTTTCTTGGTTTACAATATCCCCCTCATGGTCTTTGGCATAGTGGGAGCGTTGCTATTATAAAAGCGCAAAAATGGTGGCGTTTAAGGCGCATTTTAAAGCTGGCGATCCCCTCAGGGGTGAATAACTTTTTAGAAATTTTTGTGCTCGCCGTGTCTGTGGTTTTCATGGGACGGCTTTCAGACAACCATATTGTGGCGATGGGCGTGGGGCTACAATACATCATGCTTTTCTACGCCCTAAACTCCATTTTTTACATAGGCACAAACGCGACTTTAAGCCGCCTCGTGGGGGCAAAGGATATCGAATTGGTCGCCATAGGCTACTCAAGCATTTTAATCGGGGCGTGTGTGCTGTGTGCGGCGGCTGGGGTGGCCGGCTTTCTTGGCATTAATACGTTTGTCAAGTGGATGGGAATTGCTGGCACAGCAAGAAGCCTAGCCAAAGAGTATTTACAGATTTTAATTTGGGCGATGCCCGCCCTCTTGGTGAAAAACACGATGGCAAGCGCACTCGCAAGCTTGTCTGACACCCTGACCCCCTTTGTGCTTAAAATTGTGATGAGTGCGCTGTGCTTGTTCTTAAATTATGCCTTGATTTTTGGGCATTTTGGCTTTGCGCGCCTTGGCATTAAGGGGGCAGCGGTGGCGAGCGTGGCGGTGGCGGTTATAGAGCTCTTGCTGCTCTTTTTAGCCATTAGTCTTAAAAAGCACAACCCCTTAAAGTTCCGCTTGGTCTTTGACAACACCCTCTTTAAGAAAGCTTGGCAAGTGGGCTGGCCCTCGGGTTTTGAAAGGCTCTTGACCCTCTTTTCTATGGCGTTGGTGTCTAAGTTCGTGGCAAGTTATGGCAATGAAGTGCTGGCGGGCATGCAAGTGGGCTTAAGGGTGGAAACCTTTAGCTACATGCCAGGTCTTGGCTTCACCATTGCGTGTATGGTGTTGGTGGGGCAGCATTTGGGGGCAAATCAGGTCAACAGAGCGCAAGAGTATATCCGCACGACTTTAAAAGTGGCGGGGGTGGGGCTGGGCTTCTTGGGCGTGGGGATGATTGTTTTTGCCAAAGAGCTAGCCACAATCTTTAGCACCAATAAGGAGGTTGTGCAGGTGGCGGCGTGGTATTTAATGGCGGTGGGGGTGTCGCAAATGCCTTTAATTTGCTTGTTTGTGCTCGATGGGGCGTTTCGGGGGGCGGGGATGGCGAAGGTATCGCTGTTCATCAACACCTGTAGCTTGTGGAGTTTGCGGATTTTGCCCATGTTTATCTTTTGGCGTTTGGGGCTTTCAGTGCGTTGGTTCTTTGTGCTGATTTGTTTGGAAACCTTTGCACGGGCGGGCTTTTTTTACATTGCCTACAAAAAGGGTATATGGAAAAAGCCCGGGCGTTTTGCTACCTAGTTAGAGCTTCTTTATGGGGGCGTTTTAAATCGCTTTGGAGCATGTCTAGCACCAAATCTTGCACGCTAAACTCCCTTTGCTAGCCTAACTCTTTTTCAATTTTAGAGGGTTGCCAGGGAGTAAATTCACCTCTATGGGCGGAAGTAGTGGTGATCTACCCTAAGTAGCACACACCCTTTTTTAAGCGGAGCAAGTTTGAGACTGTCTAAAAGCGGGCTAGATTTAAAATTATCAACACCCTTTCTCATCTAGCCCACTGCCTTAAAACTCGAGCTTGAGCCCTAGCTTTTCACACGCCATTAAAACGAAATCCCTAATTCTCATCGTCTGTCCGCTCGTCACCACATAATCCACCGACTGGCTGTGTTGTAAAATCAAGCGCATGGCTCATAGTCCCTGGCGTGCCCGTAACCCTCTTAGTATCCAAATACCTAAATACAAGCACTCTTGTAGTCCCAAAACAATACGGCTAAGTGCCATGGTGATTTTACGCGTTACAAAGGTTTCGCCCCGCATGGGGCTTTCGTGGTTGAATAAAATCCCATTGAGCGCAAACATGTTGTAGGCTTCGCAGTGCTTCTTGCTGATGTAATAGGCGTAGAGTTTAGCTACGGCGTGGGGGCTTCGTGGGTTAAGGGGGTGTTTTCATTTTGCGGGCTAGACTTTGGCAACTAAGCTAGCTTGTTGCTTGGGTCGATCAAATCGCCATAGTGCAAAAAGCAGTTTATGGGCAAGGATGTCTTCATAAATCGCGTCTATACGGGCGGCGAAAAGACAAACAACCTTTTAATGCCTGCATAGCCAAATCTAGTGGAAGTGGGCTAAATAGCTCCCATCCTATCCTATAATGCCTACGATGAGGGTGGTCTTTTTATCCTCTAAGGTCTTTGGTAGTCATCGTGCAAGCGTTCAATATCATTTTCATCTAGGATTGCTCCGCATTGCACTTCTAAGATTTTTAGGGGCTGGTCTGTGTCGTTGCCAAGGCGGTGGATTTGCCCCTGTTTGATAAACACGCTCTCATTGGTGGGCACACTTAAAGACTTTTCGCCCACCACCACACTCGCCACCCCCTCCACCACGACCCAATGCTCGCTTCTGTGTTGGTGCTTTTGAAGGCTCAGGCGTTTATGTGGGGTGATCTCTAAGAGTTTTACCTTAAAAAAAGGACGCTCTAGCAGCACTTCAAAACTACCCCAAGGGCGGTATTCTAGGGGGTAGGTTTTAAGCAGATTGGGGTATTTCTCCCCCACGCACAGCACAAGCTCTTTTAAATGATCTAAATGCGTCTTTGTGGCGACTAGCAAAGCGTCCTTGCTATCCACCACCACGCAATTTTCAAGCCCTAGCAAACACACCAATTTATCGGGCGTGCTGTAGGTGTAGTTGTGCTTGGCGTGTAGGTTTAAAAGCGTGCCTTGGTGCGCCACATTGCCCACATCATCGGCGGGCAAACTCGCCTGCAAGCTCGCAAAATGCCCCACATCCTGCCAATGGGCATCTAAGGGCACGAGCTTTAACCCCTTGCACTTTTGCCACAACAACACATCCACGCTGCCCTCTTCTAGATCTGCCATATCCTCGCATTTTAAAATGGTGGGCAGTTTCTTGGCGCTGAGGTAAACCTTTTTGCACGCCTCCAACATTTGGGGGGCGTGTTGTTTGCACGCCTCTAAGAACACCCCTGCCTTAAAGACAAACATGCCACTATTGATATAAAAATCTCCGTCCTCTTGCTGCAATTTGGCAATCTCTTCGGGGGTTGGCTTTTCTATGAAGTCTAACACCGCACACACCCCATTTTGTGCCTTTTCACAGCGCATAAAGCCGTATTGGTTGCTCGGCTTCTTAGCAATGCCAAAGAGCACCATATGGTTATTTTTGGCGCAATCTAGGGCGGTTTGTAAGGCAGTGTTGAATGCCTCTTTATCCATTATGTGGTCTGTGGGGCTGATGACTAAAATCTCATTAGAGTCGCAAGCTAGGGCGGCAAGCATTAAGGCGTTCATCGTATTCTTACCCGCACTCTCTAGCAAAAATTGCGTGTGCTTTTCTAAATGGGCTTTTGTGATCTCTTCTAGGGCGTGGAAGTAATGCACCTCGTTACACACCACTAAAAATTTTGCGTTGGGGGATTTCAAACGCTCCAAAGCCAACCCAAATAAACTTTGCTCCCCATAGAGTTTTAAAAATTGTTTAGGGAAGTGCTCTCGACTTAAAGGCCATAATCTCTTGCCACTGCCCCCACTCAAAACCACATGCACCACAGCAAACCCCTAAAATAAACTAAAGCCGCATGCTAGCGTAAATGGACTTAAACTCCCCCATAAGACTTAAAGTACGATTCTGTCAATATATCTGTCATTAAACCCCTTTTTTAGGTATTCTTTGAGTGTCCTCTCTGGTTATTCCTTACCAATCTTATCCGTAGCAATGTCTAACACTAAGGGTTCAAAAAATTTTTCACAATCATTGTTTATAGGTTTATCATTGAGCTTGAGAAAGTGTATGGCTAAATACACGGCTGTGCGCTTGTTTTCATCAAAAAATGGATGGAATTTCACACATGAAAAGACAAGATATGCGAGTTTAGACTCAAAAGTGGGGCAATGCCTATCGTTGCGGATATAGTTTAGGACACTCTCTAAATACCCCATGCTAGTTAGATTATAATCTTTAAGCCCCTCGGTGAGCCCTAATATCTCATCATGGATTTCAATCACCGTTTCAAAAAAACAAAAAAAACAAAAAAAACACTTATTTTTTTGCCAATCGTTGATAAACCGCTAAAATCTCAGGGTCATTCAACCTCGCCCTACACGCAGTACGCACCTCTTTAGATTCTTGTGCCATGTGCTTGGCTTGTGGCCCTATCTCTAAAACCTACCCATTTTTGGTCCTTCTGAGTCTGTCATACCCATCCTTTGCAAGTCTTCATGTGTTATTGTAGCATACTAGATTATCCACCATAAAATTACAACTTCCTCTCCAAAAGGTGAGATTATTGGTAGAATCAACAGATATGCATTAGTAAGGAACATGATGAAAAAAATGATACTTTTAGGATTGTATTTTTTAAGCACTCTGCAAGCCACGCAATATTTCTTTAGAGATTTTCACTCTGCTCATTTGGAGCGCTCTACCCATCTGCACAGAAAGCTTAGAAAAGAAATCCAAACATGTACGCAACTTAACACACTGCCACATTATACCCCCACGGGTGAGAGAAAAGCCGATCCATGCAGCGCAGAATTCAAAAGATCGGCCACTCTGTCCTACGATTTAGCCTTAGGCTTCCTTGTCAGTGAAAAGAAAGAATACGGAGAAAGAGCTAAAGAGATCTTGGAGAAGTGGGCACAAAGTCTTGAAGTGGTTGGCTCAAAAGAAGCCGAAAACTTGATCAATTTCTACATGCCCTACATGAACATGGCTTATCTTTTCATCCGCTCAAAGTTTCCTAGCCCTGCATTTGAGCGATTTTCTCGTAATATGCTAGTGTATGCGCGTTATAGCAAAGACAATAACATCGGGGCTTGGAGTATACTTTTTGGTGTGAGTAGCGCACTTGTAATCGGTGATCATGCTCTGCTTCTAAGGATGGCGCATAAGTGGCAAAAGTGGATTTTAAATGCCATTGATGAAAATGGTGTGATGGCAAAAGAAATCGTGCGCAGCAACACCGCTAATTACAATGGAGGCCCCACTAAGGGCATTAAGGGAATTGCCTATACGCACTTTGCCCTTACACCTATCAGTGTAGCCGGACAATTACTTGCAGAAAATGGCTTTGATCTATGGCATAGCCGCACAGCCCAAAAACTTTTTAAAGCCTACAACAAAACTGCAGAGTGGGTGCTTGACCCTACAACCTTTCCCTATTACCAGCCAAACTTAATTGGCGTAACCCATGACGCTTATTTTCTTCTGTTAAACCAATACTTTAAGAGTGCAGCTGGGCAGCAAGCCATTAAACAAGACGGCTTTAAGGGCGATCGTTTTAGGTTGCAGTTCAATGATGATTTAAAAATTAGGTAGGTATTTTTGCCAAGTTTTTTGGCGTGCCCCCATTTCTTTATGGGTAACTACGAAGCCTTTAGAAGCCTTTATTCTAAAATAAAAATGCCAAATGGCACTAGCTCTTGACAAATTAAAAATTTTATGCTAGCAATATTTGGTATGAGTAAGTTACTTTATGCCCTCGTGTTGGTGGGGCTTGGTGAATGCTTGGCGGATTCCAAGAGTGGTTTCTTCATAGAGGCGGGGTTTATGACAGGCATGCTAAAAAGTAGCGAGGTGTTGGCTAAGAAACAAAGGGCGACATCTTTTATTAGTACTGCCCAACTCAAAGCACACGCTTTAACCATGTTCAACTCTACAGATAAGGTGATTAAAAATCCTAAGAGAGATTTCAACACTCTATCCCCCATTAAAATCTCTCTTAAAGACAAAACTCTCACTCTGCAAAACTTTCTACCCTACACGCTCCACAATGTAGATCTCTACGCTAACATCAATGGCAAAGAAGTTAAGGTTGGGACGCTAGAATCCTTGCCCGGGCACATAGAAACAACCCTCTCTGTTAATCTCTTGCCAGAAATTGCCAAAGTGGAGAACAATTTAGGTTCTGAATTTTTGATTAGGAGTTCTGCACAATCCGATGTCATCACGCATAGGGTATTGGAGGCGATTGAGCAGATTAAAGTTAATCTAATGGGAACTTTTGTGGATTGGTCCAATGGGGATAAAACGAATAATTGGCAGCCCCCCACTCCCAAACAAGCGAGCGAATATGTGGATTTGCTTTTAAACCTCACTTCCGTTCTCAGCTCAAAAGAATTTGAAGAGGCAATTTTAAATGCCCCTTTTGACTTCTCAGATAGGACACCTCCCGGGCAAAATGGTAGGCTTGATCCTAGCAAACTAGGTGCTGTGGCTTCTAAGATCGATCCGCAAGTAGTGGTGGATGTTTTCCGCCAAGCAGCACATCTCGATCTTGGTGTGATCAATGAGAAAAAATATAATCTCTATGGTTTGGGAGGGGTGGGGTCATTTGGTTTGCAACCTTGGATGATAGACCCTTCAAGGGCTAGGATGTGGAAAACTTACGACACTTTGACAAAAGAGCGTGAGCACGAGCCTTTAGAGGCCATTATACACGAGTTTGCACACACCAAGAATTACACCCACAACGGCAACATGACCTATGCCAATGCCCCCAATAGCCAATACACCATCGACAACCAAAAGGTGGATGCCGGTTTTGTTAGATTGACTGAAAAGGTTTGGGCGCAATTAGGGCATGCCAATAAGTTGCCGATCAATTACACCGAGATCCCCATTTCGCACACAATCAACTCTGTTCCCTACGCAAGCTTTATGCAAGGTTTCTCTAACACCTTGAATAACCAAAGCACGGATGCCATTGTGGGCTTTAATGTCAAAAGTGGTTATCAGCAATTTTTTAACCCCTACTTTGGTTTAGCCTACTACGCACTCTTTAAATATGGCTGGACAAAAACAAAAGGCTATGCCAAGACCGTCACGCAAATGGGTGCTGGGGTTGGGGCGGATATGTTGGTGAATTTTTTTGCAAATGACAAAGCAAGCATGGGGATTTTCGTAGGGGCTAGGGGGCTTTGGAATCGCTATAACTTACTGCGGACTTTTAGGGACACAGGCAATGTAAATGCGGTTTCGGGCTTTAACTACTACTACGGACGCTCTAAGTATAGTTTCGGTGTCTCTGTGCCCTTGATACAAAGAAATTTAAAGGTTCGTGTAAATACCCAAGATTATGCGGGCGAGGTGCTGATCCAAGAGGGTAGCACCCATTTTAATGTTTTCTTTAACTACGGGTTTTCTTTGTAAGTCTGCAGCCTTTAGATGACTAGGCTTACTATCTGCTCACCTAATACGCCTAGGTCTTGTTTGTCGACCGGTCCATTTGCCAAAAAGTCTTTCTAGCATAAAATAGACCTCAATATTTGAGGGCGTGTTGTTGATGAAGTAGGTAAAGTCTTGATAGCCCATGCGAAAAGGTGTGCCCTTATACAAGGGGATCCTCACACCTAGTTTATAAACCCAAGCATTGTGCTGGTATCTTGTGCCAAAGTCGATAAGCGAATCGTATAAAACCCCGTGGGTGGGGGCTATCGGTGCTTGTGTGCCCATAAAATTGAATTTTTCTGTAAAGCCCACATAAAAGCCGGCAAAATTTGCATTAGACGCATCGTTGTTGACATAGAAATCTGCCAAAATATCTGCGGTTAATTGCAAATAGCCCACATCTAGTTTTTTGAGTGCCGCAAAACCGGGGGCTGGTACTAGAAAGGAATAGCCACCGAGCGCAAACACATCAAAGCCAAAGTATTTGCTAAAAAACCGCTGGTAGCCAGCACCTCCACCAAGGTTATAAGCCTTGTTTTCAAAGATAGTGCTGTTTACGGCACGGGAGACGGAGTTTATAAAGCTTGTGCTCGTAATGTTTACAGAAGAGGGCATTTTTTTAAAATTTGGAGCTTGGATATGTGGGGCGGAGACCGGGGTGAGTTGTTGGGTGATGGGGAAGTACTTCTGTGGACTGCCTAAGATTGTTGAAAAATTGTTTGAGCTATCAAGAATTGTACCGAGATTAAAGCGATAAGCTGCCTCCAGACTATTAATATATTTGTCTAGTATCTTTTGTTCCTCTGGACCAGATGATGAAAGTATCGTTTGTTCATATTCAGCATATTTAGCCAGTTCCCTAAACCACCCTAGAACTTGTAAAAAATTTTGCATGGACATTTGCTGAAGACTAGTTATGGGAAAAGATTGTCCGAAGCAAAGTTCGGGGGTAGCTGCTAGGTTTTTGCAACCCTCTGCGTCTTGCCTACCTTGTTTTACATTATCCTCGTAATCTTTTGAGCTGAGGACCTTTTGTAGACCTGCGCTACTTGTTGTAATGTTTTCAAAACCTTTCAATAGCCCATCGATTCTACCTAATGTGTTTTGAAGTGTTCCACCATTTCCACCATTTCCACCATTTTCGGCTATTTCGGCTTTTTCGATTGATTTTTCCATGTTGGTTAACTCGGTTTTAAGAGTGTTGTAAATGGCTTGGTAGGCGTCTTGTTGATTTATTTGGTTCTGCCAAGTGTTGTATTCAGAGTTGTAGTTGTTGGCACCTTGCATGATGTGCGCCTCTTGTGTGGTGATTTCATTTAGCGCACCTTGCATGTTCTTAACAATGGAGGCGATTTGTTGTATTTGGGAGTTGGGTGTGCTCTTTGTGTCTTGCAAATTAGAAAAAGAAGTTGAGGGGGTGTTGTCCGCTTTGCTGAGATTTTGTAATTTTTTAGCCTCTAAATTTAGGACTTGGAGCGTTGCTTGCAACTCTGCCAAAGCCCCGGGGACTATAGAAAATTGGCTGAGTTCTTGTTGAACTTCTGCCGCTAATGCCTTAAATTGAGCGAGTGGTAACTGCATGTTTATGCTTTGGATAGGGATCGCACTTGTGTTCTGCTGAGCCGCCTCAATGACTTGCCAAATGCCGTTAAGTGCTACATTCATTTGGTTGATGTTAGAAACGATTTCATCTTGTAGCTTTGCGGCTTGGAGAGTTCTTGAGGAATAAATGGGCGTGGTTGTGTGCTTTTGTGTGCTTGTAGCCACATTTGAAATGCCCACACTAGCGGCGACAAAAAAGCCATTGCGTAAGTCATGCCTTAAGCTCGCCCCCCCCCCCCCCCTGTTGGCAAGCTGTAAAAGCCATGCCAAGAGCCCCAAACACTGCAAGCATTTTTAAAGTCTTGGCTCTCTTTTTGTTACACAAGGACACCAATTTAAGAGAAATAAAAGCAACTGTCATTAACCATCTCGTATCTGGGCAATCCGCATAAGCCCCAGCACCTATCAAAACATTTTAATCCAAATATGTGGTAAATGTCCACACCCCACACAGACCATTAACTGCACGAAACCATGGATTCTAGTATTGTAGTACAATTAATTTTAAAATTTAAAGCGGTTTAAGGCGATGTTTTCCCCTTAAGGGTGGGAGTTTAACAAATTGCAAGAGCTATACAAGCTTGAGCTAGACCGTTTTTCTTTTAAAAACCCCTCAAGCCCCCTATCTCATCCGCCCTAGTCAAATCGGCTCAATAGCCATGCCTTAATGCTAGCCATGTTAAAATAGACGAAAAATTCAAGGGATAATGATGGACATTCATAACAGCGATGCAGATGTAGAGCAGTTTTTTGCCTTCTGTAAAGAAAAAGAAGTGGAATTTGTGGATTTTAGATTCACAGATGTGAAAGGCACTTGGAATCACATGGGCTATTTTATTGGGGGTGTGGATAAGGACTTGTTGCAACAGGGTATCCCTTTTGACGCAAGCTCCATTAAGGCGTGGCAGAGCATTGATAGGTCAGATATGATTTTAAAGCCCGACTTGATCCGCTACTTCATCGACCCCTTTAGTGCGGATATCACGGTTATAGTCTTTTGCGATGTGTGGGATGTCTACAAAGAGCAAGACTACGAAAAATGCCCTAGAAGCATTGCCAAGCGGGCACTAAGGCATTTACAAAATCTTGGCATTGCCGACATGGCTTACTTTGGGGCAGAAAATGAGTTTTTTATTTTTGACTCCATTAAGATCAAAAACAGCGCAAATTGCCAGTATTATGAAATTGACAGCGAAGAGGGCGAATGGAATAGGGATCGCAGTTTTGAGGGGGGGGTGAATTTCGGGCACCGCACGGGGCATAAGGGCGGGTATTTACCCACCCCCCCCACGGACACGATGATGGACATCCGCGCCGAAATTGTCAAGGTGTTAAACCAAGTGGGGCTAGAAACCTATGTCGTGCACCACGAAGTGGCGCAGGCGCAGGGCGAGATCGGCGTGCGCTTTGGGGAGTTAGTGGAGGCGGCGGACAATGTGCAAAAACTTAAATATGTGGTGAAAATGGTCGCCCATTTAAATGGCAAAACGGCGACTTTTATGCCAAAACCCTTGCACGGGGACAATGGCAGCGGCATGCACACGCATGTGAGTTTGTGGAAAAATGGCGAGAATCTCTTTAGCGGTGATGTTTACAAAAACCTAAGCCAAATGGCGCTACACTTTTTAGGCGGGGTCTTGCGCCACGCCAGAAGTTTGGCGGCTTTTACCAACGCCTCTAGCAATTCTTATAAACGCTTGATCCCCGGCTTTGAAGCCCCCTCGATTTTAACTTATTCGGCGCAAAATCGCAGTGCCAGCGTGCGTATCCCCTATGGGGTGAAGGGCAAGGCGGCGCGTTTTGAGTTCCGCTTTCCCGACAATTCTTCCAACCCTTACTTGGCCTTTGCCGCCATTTTAATGGCAGGTTTAGACGGGCTAGCGCAAAAAATGGATCCGGGCGCACCCATGGACATCAACCTCTTCCAGCTCACCCTAGATGAGATCAGAGACAAAGGGATTAAACAACTCCCCCACACCCTAAGAAGTGCGCTAGAGGAAATGTTGGTGCATAAAGAGTATTTGAAAAAAGGGGAAGTGTTTACCGAAGATTTTATCCAAGCCTACCAGAGCTTTAAATTCCGCTCAGAGGTCTTCCCTTGGGAGAGCCGCCCCCACCCCTTTGAGTTTAAGACCACTTATTCTTGCTAATGCCTAAACGCCGGGGTAAATCCCTTTATGAAAGCCATAAAAAATTAAAAGTTTTCATGCGTTTGGTAAAAGCTCTTGGGCGTTTTTTAAAAAAACATTGAGGAGAACATGCAAAAATCTAGACTTTTATCATTAGTATTAGTGGGTCTGTTGGGGCTTGGTTGTGCGCCTAAAGCCCCCGACAAACACGAACAAGGCCCCATCCCCTTTTCTTACTACGAAGAAAACGAAAAACCCGAACCCAAAAACCATTTATTGGTCTTGCTCCCGCCCTTAAACATCACCTTTAGTAAGACGGTGCCGCTGAATATGCAACAAGGTTTCAAGGATTCCATGCGCGATCAAATCAAAGAAATCCTAGAAAAACGCGGTTTTAGTGTGCAAGAGGCAAAACTCCCCCTAACCCCTACCCAGCAAGAGCAAGGCTATGTGCTTGTAGAAGTGAATGGGTCTGTGAAAGTGTTAGAGGATATTAGCCTACGAGAGGATAGGTTAAGAAATGGTGGATTGGAGGGCAAAAACTCTAGTTTGTCTATGGGCTATTTGACTTTAAAAGTTCTAGAGCCTAAGAGCAAAAAACCCTTAAACATGGCAAGTTTGGAGTTGCCCGGCTATCAAGTCCGCACCCGTGTGACCGTGCGCCAAGAGCGTAGCGTTTCAGGTGGGTTTATGCCCACAAGTGTGGTAACCCCCATACGCGGGGAAGGCTTTGACAGCAATGTTTACCAAATCTTAACGCAAATCTACGCACAAGGGGTGCATAAAATCAGCCAAGCCCTAGATGCTGATCAACTCATGGATTACCACCACTTAGTGGAGAAGTTTAAGTCTAAGATGGGTCGTTAGGCAGATCTTCGCGCAAATGAAAGATTTGCGCCCCAAAGTCCGTGTCCACTTCCACCCTTAAGCGCCCCTCGCAAAAGACTTCATAGTCCATTTTTTCACCCAAGTTCAAAATGTAACTAGGCAGAATAGGCAAGAGGGCACAACGCCCCCGATTGAGGGTGATTTTATTGATATGCACCCTTTTGCTAAGGGCCCTGATCTCTAAAATGTGCTTGGTTTGCCACACACCATAATCTTTGCTCCAAGAGGTGTAGGGCTGTTTTTGGCTAAAAAACACCGCACTTAAGGGGACTTTAGGCAGTTGCACTTGCTCTTCTCTTAAAAGTTGTTCGCCGGTGGGCAAGGCAAGCAAAGAGTTTAAGAGTAAACTAAGCGCAAGAACTGCTTTCAATCACCTTCTCCATTAATTTCGCCCATGTTATGGTCTAAAATGGAGCGGATTTTTTCTATATTGTGCTGGCTCGTGTAAAAATAAATCTCTACACGATTATTGCGTATGCGGTTTTCAACGCTGTTATTGGGGAAGATGGGGTTGTTCTTGCCATAGGAGGCAAAAGAGAGTTTTTGCGGACTAATGCCATCATTTAGCAAAGCATGCATGACCTTATATGCCCGACTCGCCGCTAAGGTGTAGTGGTTTTTAAAGTGGCTGGCAGCGGGCAGAGGGGTATTATCCGTGTAGCCGCGCACATTGACTTGGACTTGATCGGGCAAGAGTTGGATGATCTTAGCGATGCGGCGGATGTATTCGCGCATGGAGGCGTTGATGACATCTCCATAGGGGGGGTCTTCAAAACGCAAGTTGGAAGGTAGCTTTAACACAGCTCCATGATCGGTTTGCTCTAAAATCGAGCCCTCGCCCACTTTGGTGATAGTAACTTGCGATCGACTAGCATGCTCCTTAGACTCCTTTTCTTCTTCGACTTCATTACTCTGGGTTTCGCCCGGGGCGGGGGGGATGGGGATCACAGGTTGCACAGAGTCTGGCACGGGAGCGTAGTCAAAAATCTTAATAAACTCTTTTTTAAGGGCTTTGACTTTGGCTTTATTGATCACAGAGATCGCATAAAGGGCAATAAAAAGGGCGAGTAGCAAGGACAAAAAGTCGGCATAAGGCACAGCCCAACGCTCCCCAGCAGGACACTCGACCTTTTTAGCTTTCTTTGCCATTATTCAAACTGCGACTTTCTAGGCTCACCGGGGGCGATGTAGTTGAGCAACTTCATTTCTAAGTCCCGTGGGTTATCCCCATTGGCAATCCCAATGATGCCCTCTAAAATCACCACCTTTTCTTTTAAAATGTCTTTAGACTTATTTTTAAGCTTGTTGCCAAAGGGACCAAAAAGGGCGTAAGAACACATGATCCCCGTAACCGTGGCGGTGAAAGCCCCCGCAATGCCCAGTGCCATTTCTGCAGGGTTGTCTAGCTTTTTTAAAGCGAGCATCAAGCCCAACACCGCTCCCACGAGCCCAAAGGTGGGCGCGCTCTCGCCGGCGGTGATCCAATAGTGCGCCGCCCCGTGGTAATACTCTTCTAACTCTTCGATCGCCACATTTAGGCTCTCTTGCACGGAGTGAATGTCTTTGCCATCCACAATCATTGAAAAGCCATTGCGGGAGAAGTCGTCCTCGATCTGCGCCACCTTGGACTCTAGCGAAAGCACGCCGTCTTTTCTTGCCATTGTGGAGAGTTCCACGATGTTTTTAATCGTGTCTTGTAAATGCACCTTGGGGTTTAAAAACACAATCTTGATCTCTTTAAAGGCCGCCTTGACATGGTGGGCATGGGTGCTCACCATTGCCGCGCACAGGGTCGTGGGTATGATGATGATGAGTGAGCTTAGATGCACTACATGGATGGGGTTACCCCCCTCTAAAATATCTCCCACTGAAATAGACGCAATCGCCAAAAACACACCTAGGATTGATGACAAATCCATGAGAAACTACCCTTTCTTTAAAATCTACTGCGGATAATCCGTTAAGTTTTCAATGCCATGCGCCCCACACACACGGCATTCTGCATTGCGTTGGACATTGATTTTTCTAAAATCCATGCTCTTGGTGTCTACATGCAAGAGTTGGTTGGTGAGTAAGGGGAAACCTAGAAAATATTTAATCGCCTCAGAAGCTTGGATACAGCCCACAACGCCGGGCACAACCCCAAACAACCCCGCTTTAAACACGCTGTTAAGCTCTACACTTGGGGGCTTGTCAAAGACGCAAGCAAAGCACGCACTCTTTTTGGGCAAAATTGTGATGGTCTGCCCATGGTGCTTGAAAATCCCGGCATGGCTTAGGGGTTTACTTGCTAGAATACAAGCATCGTTGATTAAAAACTTGCTCGCAAAATTGTCGGTCGCATCGATGATAAAGTCGTAATCTTGAACTAAATGCAGGGCGTTTGTAGCGGTTAGCTTTTCAAAGTGGGTTTCAACCTGCACTTCAGGGTTTAGAGCCAACATTTTACGCTCGGCAGATTTGACCTTAGAGCTGTGGATTTCCTGTGTGGTGTGGATGATTTGGCGCTGTAAATTGTTCAATTCGATGATGTCAAAATCCAAAATCCCAATGCGCCCAATGCCTGCCGCCGCCAAATAAAAACAATTAGGCGAGCCAAGACCCCCAGCCCCGATCACGAGCACGCTAGCACGAAGCAACCTCTCCTGTCCCTCCTCGCCCACATCCTCCAACATCAAATGCCGTTTATAGCGTTCTTTTTGGCTCTCTGTCATCTCTTTCCTTTCCTTAAGGGTTAATGTGTGCGATCCAAGCGGGTATGTGGGGTTGTTCGGCTTTTAAGCTTGTGGCGTGCCCGTGCCCGGGGTAAATGGCACAATCTGCCCTATCCAAAGCATAAAAGCGTTGCAAAGAATCCTTCATGTCTTGTGGATTAGAGTAGGGGAAGTCATAACGCCCTATGCTTCTATAAAAGATAAAATCTCCACTAAAGAACACCCCGTTAACTTCAACAACACTACAACCCGGGGTGTGTCCGGGGAAGTGCCAATAGACGATCTCTACCCCACCCACCTCAAAAGAATAGTTCCCCTTGCACCCCTCAATGGGATGAATGTCCGCTTCTTTACAAGTGGGCTGTCCCAAGTTAAAGCAATCTGTGGTGAGCATAAACATATCCTCTTTGGGTGCATACAAGGGCACACTAGCCCAAGCCTGTTTCAAGGCAGCTACATCCCAGATATGGTCATAATGCCCATGCGTGATTAAGATAGCCAAGGGATTTTTGGCATGCTCTCGCACCCAAGAGCATGCGCCAACCCCCGGATCGATCACCAAATCGCCCTGCTTCAGTTGCAAGACATAACAATTTGTCTGCGCTGCGCCAAAAGCTTGTACTTTGATTTTAAACATTTTTCCATTCTAGCAAAATTTACCTAATTTTAGCCCTAGTCATTGCTTGATTTAGTGCTTGATTTAGTGCCAAAATTAACCCAACGATCTCTGTCTTAAGAGCGGCTAGCTGTAGGGGGTGGATTGTGTTAGGGTTATTTTAACAGCCTACATGACTAAATGCTATGCTCTAGAATTTTTGCGGTCTCAGCCCCCCTTAAGCTTAAAACCGCTATTATCACGTTTTGCTTCTAAGAAAGCTTGCATGGAAAAGGTGAAAGCTTTTTTCTCAAAAAAGCGGACTTAAAGCGTGTTATTTG